>JBDSAB010000488.1:0-3218 GCA_039922395.1 Caldimonas sp. | reverse complement strand
CGGTGTAGCCGTAGCCTGTCCGGCCGGCATCGGTTTCGATGCGCGCGCCCACCACGCCCCAGTGCGTGACGGTGTGGGTGCTGTCGGCGATCTGCTGGCCGGTGACCGGCACGTGCAGGATGAACGACTCGACCGCGGTGATCTTCATGGTCGGGAGACGCGCCGACGCAGCGAGAACAATGGTTGCAAGCCGCTCAGTACGTCGCGCGCCCGCCCGACAGATCGAACACGGCGCCGGTGCTGAACGAGCACTCCTCGGACGCCAGCCAGGCCACCATCGCGGCGGCCTCGTCGACCGCGAGGAAGCGGGCCATCGGGATCTTCGACAGCATGAAGTCGATGTGAGCCTGCGTCATCTGGTCGAAGATCGCGGTCTTCGCCGCGGCCGGCGACACCGCGTTGACGAGCACGCCCTTGGTCGCGAGCTCCTTGCCGAGCGACTTGGTCAGTGCGATCAGGCCGGCCTTCGACGCGCTGTAGTGCGACGCGTTCGGGTTGCCTTCCTTGCCGGCCACCGAGGCGATGTTGATGATGCGGCCGTAGCCGGCCTTCACCATGTGCGGCACGACGGCGCGGCAGGTCAGATAGGGGCCGACGAGGTTGACGTCGATGACGCGGCGCCAGACGTCGGGCGCGAGCTCCCAGGTCGGCGCGTTGCCGCCGGTGATGCCGGCGTTGTTGACGAGGATGTCGATGCGGCCGTGCGCAGCGAGCGCGGCGTCGGTGGCCGCGCGGACCGAGGCTTCGTCGGTCAGTTCGACCCGAGTGGTGCTGACCTGGCCACGTCCGCCCAGATGGCTGGCGGCTTTGCCGAGCGAGCCTTCGTCGATGTCCCACACGGCGACGCCGGCGCCCGAGTCGAGCAGACGTTCGGCGATCGCGAGGCCGATGCCCTGCGCGCCGCCGGTGACAACGGCGACCCGTCCGGCGAGATCGATGCGGTTCATTGCGTGGCTCCCGGTTGCGTCATGCCCTTGAGGGCCTCGCGTCCTGCGGGCGTGGCCTCGCAGTCGGCGATGTACTGGCGGATGATGCTGGCGAAGTCGGGGTCGGCCTTCAGGCCGAGCTTCGCGGCGCGTTCGGCCGTCGCGCCGGCCGGCCAGTTGGCGACGATGCCGGCGATGGTCGGATCGTTGACGAAGCGGACGCGGTTGCGCACCGCGTGGCCGGCGACGCTTTCGAGCGCATCGAGCATCTCGGAGACGCGCGCGTTGACGGCGGGCAGGTTGAGCGCGAGGCGGCCGCCGAAGGCCTCGCGGGTCGCTTCGTAGACCGCGATCAGGCCTTCGACGGTGCGCGCCGGCGACGTCAGCGGATGCGAGACGTCGGCACTCACCGGGCAGATCGATTCGACGCCGGCGAGCGGCTCGCGGATGATCCCCGAGAAGAACGACGAGGCCGCGCCGTTCGGCCGGCCCGGCCGCACGGTCACGGTCATCAGGCGCGCCGCACGGCCGTCGACATAGCCCTTGCGGGTGTAGTCGGCGATCAGGTATTCGCACACCAGCTTGTGCATGCCGTAGGAGGTCTGCGGCGCCGGCAAGGTCGTGTCGTCGACGCGGCGCGGCAGCGGCACCGCCGGGTCGGGCCCGAACACCGCGACCGAGCTCGAGAAGACCAGCCGGCTGGGCTTGGCGCCGGCCGTCACGCCTGCGCGCAGCGCATCGAGCAGCGCGCGCGTGCTGTCGAGGTTCGAGCGCAGGCCGAGGTCGAAGTCGGCCTCGCATTCGCCCGACACCGCCGAGGCGAGGTGGAAGATGCCGTCGAAGCGCTCGCGCGCGAGCGCCGCGCACTGGTCGAGCAGCGGGCCGACGCGTCCTTCGACGCGGCGATCGGCGACGAGGTCGGCTTGCGGCGCGACCTGGTCGCTCAGCACGAGCTGCTCGATGGTCTGGCCGCCGAGCCGATCGCGGGCGAGCAGGGCCCGCGCCAGGCGCGAGCCGACGAAGCCGCCGCCGCCGGTGATCAATAGTTTCATGGTGGAGGTCTCCTCGAAGAAGGGATCAGTGTGCGCTCAGGACTTGGCCGGCTTCGCGCCGGCCGTGCGACGCTTCGCCGTCGGTGCCGAGTCGGGCAACGGGATCAGGCCGGCGATCTGCAGCCGGCGGTCGCCGCGCCGCATGTGCTCGACGGCGCGGCGCCGCGCCAGGCTCGGCTGGCGCGCCTCGACCGCATCGACGATCGCGCGGTGCTCGGCCCGCACGTCCTCCATGAAGTCGACGCGGCGCGCCTCGTTGCCGCGCGTCACCCGCATCGCCTCGGCGAGGTACTGCTCGAGGAACTCGAGCAGGCGGCCGAAGTGCGGGTTGCCGGCCGCATCGGTCAGCGCGCGGTGGAAAGCCAGGTCTTCGGCGACGCCGTCGCCGCCCTCGGCGGTGCTCTTGTCGATCGCCTTCAGCGCCCGTCGCAGCGCGGCGACCTGCAGGCGCGTCGCCCGGCTCGCAGCCAAGGCCGCGGTTTCGCCTTCGAGCGCGCGCCGGACCTCGCGCACCTGGACCACCGCATCGATCGATTCGAGCACCGCGGCGTCGAAGCTCAGCGCGTGGTTGCGCGGCGCCTTCGACACGTAGACGCCCGAGCCCTGGCGCGAGACGAGCAGGCTGCGCGACTTGAGCTGGTGGACGGCTTCACGGACGACGGTGCGGGAGACCCCGTGGGCCTGCGCGAGCTGCTGCTCGGTGGGCAACCGGTCGCCGGGCAACAGGCTGCCGGACTCGACCTGCGCGGCCAGCAGCGTGGCCAGCCGATCCGACAGCCGCTCGATGACCAGGCGCGGTGCGGCGGCCTGCGAAGGGGAGGGCCGTAGGAGCATGGTGGTCGGGTCATCATACAAATTCGGGGGTCCACCGATCTAACGGTTTGCCCGTATGGCGCCGGCTTGCGCCAATGCCGATACTGCCGCGACATCGCGGTTCCGTCGGCGCCAGGCCGGCGTCCGCCGCACCACTTCAGAGCAGCATGGCCAGCGTCACGATCCAGTCGGTCAAGAAGAATTTCGGCGAGACCGCGATCCTGCACGGCGTCGACATCGACATCGCGGACGGCTCGTTCACGGTGCTGGTCGGGCCGTCGGGCTGCGGCAAGTCGACCCTGCTGCGGATGATCGCCGGCCTCGAGGAGATCACCGCCGGCGAGATCAGGATCGGCACCAAGCGGGTCAACGACCTGCCGCCGAAGGAACGCGACATCGCGATGGTGTTCCAGAACTACGCGCTCTA
>JBDSAB010000487.1:0-12446 GCA_039922395.1 Caldimonas sp. | reverse complement strand
GCCGGTGTGCCCGGCGCGTGCTTGTGCTGCACGTAGTCGGTCGTCGACAGGTACATCAGGTCCGGCCGGTCGCGCGCCATGATCTTGACGCCGGCCGCGAACACGAACTCCGACAGGTCGGCGCTGTAGACCTTCGGCAGCGGCTTGCCGACCAGTTCAAGCACACCGGTGATGCCGTTGTTCGCCTCACTCAGCTGATCGGCTTTCTCGGCCGAGAAACGGATGCCGTTCATGCCCTTGCCGAGCAGCGTGCGCAGCTTGTCCTTCGCCGTAATCACGACGACCTTCGCGCCGGCGTTCGAGAACGCCGCGAGGATGGTGTCGGCGCGCAGGTACTTCGCGTCGTTCATCATCACTTCCTCGTCGGCCTCGCGGTCGTAGAAGTAGTTGCCGCAGATGCCGTGCACCGAGGGCGGCACGCCGGTCACGATCGACAGGTTGTTCGGGTTCGTGAAGCTCGGCACCACGCAGTCGCCGAGCAGCGAGGCCCCTTGCTCGCAGGCGCGCTTCAGGAACGGCGCGACGCCGGCCTGCACCGCCTGGGTGATGTAGTCGGTCTCGCAGCCGTCGACGCAGACGATGACCAGCGGGCGGTCCATCCAGCGGTAGCGGCGTCCATTGACGGAGACGAAACGTTCTGCGTCGGCAGCGTTCCTGGCGTTCATGAGGAGTTCCTTTGAAGAGAGAGGGATTCGGGTGTCAGGCGATCGCCCGGGCGATGCGCTTGCGCAGCCAGGCGGAGAACAGTTCGGAAATGATGACGACGATGATGATCGACAGCAGGATCGCGGCGACGTCGCGCGAGGCGACCCGCTGCACGCTCTCGCGCAGGTACCAGCCCATGCCGCCGGCGCCGAAGAAGCCGACCACCGTCGCAGCGCGGAACACCACGTCCCAGGTGTAGATCGTGATGCCGGTCCAGGCGACGCGCACCTGCGGCAGCACCGCGAACACGAAGACCTGCAGCGCGTTGCCGCCGGCCGAGCGGATCGCCTCGACCTGGCCGAGCTCGATCGCCTCGACCGCTTCCGAGAACAGCTTGCCGGCGAAGCCGATGCAGAACAGGGTCAGCGCGAGCGCGCCGGGCAGCATGCCGAAGCCGAGCAAGGCGACCAGCAGGATGGTCCAGATCATCTCGTGCACCGAGCGGCACGCCATGATGAAGAGGCGCGCGACCGGGTACAGGAAACGCCGGCTCGGCGTCATGTTGTAGGCCGCGAACCAGGCCAGCGGGATCGCCGCCGAGATGCCGAGCACCGTCGCGAGGTACGACATCTGCAGCGTCTCGACGATCGAGTGCAGGTAGTCGGTGTTCAGGATGTGGCCGACGTTCGGCGGGAAGTAGCGCCGCGCCAGCATCTCGCCCATCCGCCCGAGCATGCCGGGCAGGCGGTCGAGCGGGATCTTCAGGTACTCGAGCGAGAACGCGATCAGCGCCAGCGTGCCGAGCACCGCCGCGTACTTGTAGAGGCTCTGCGGGTAGCGGAAGCGCGACCAAGTCGCGACGCCCGCGGGCCGATGTACCGCGCCGCCGCCCCCGGCCATCGCCAGCGCCGAGCGGCCGACGGTGCGGCCCATGCCGAGATCGGCGACAGGCTCGGACGGCATCGCGAGGTCAGATGACGGCTCGGCGGGCATAGTAGGAGACCACTTCGCCGAACACGATCAGCGCGAGGATCGCGAGGATCACCGTCGCGATGCCGCCGTAGTTCGACATCGCCATCTGGCGGAACAGCAGCAGGCCGAGGCCGCCGGCACCGACCAGGCCGAGGATCGTCGAGCGGCGGATGTTGATGTCCCACTCGAAGATCATGTTGCCGACGAAGACCGGGATGATCTGCGGAACGATCGCGAACATCAGGATCTGGAAGCGCGTGCCGCCGGCGGCACGGACCGCCTCGACCGGCTTCGGATCGACGTCCTCGATCGCCTCGGCGATCGTCTTCGAGATGAAGCCGATCGAGCGCACCGCCATCGCGAGCACGCCGGCGAGTGCGCCGAGGCCGACCGCCGAGACAAAGATCAGGCCCCAGACGATCTCGTGCACCGAGCGCGACATCGTCATCAGAAAGCGGCCGATCGCGTACGAGGTCTTGCCGAACGGCGTGATGTTGGCGGCGCCGAGCCAGGCCACTGGGATCGACAGCACGAGGCCGGCCAAGGTCGCCAGGGTCGCCATCAGGATCGTCTCGAGCGCCGGCTCCCAGAGCTCCGGAATCAGGCTGAGGTCGAGCTCGAGGAAGCGGCCCATCGTCGTGAACAACGAGGCGCCGACGATGCGGCTCCAGTCGGTGTCGGCGATCACGATCGCCTCGATGCTCCACAGCACCAGCACAGCGATCGCGGCATACGCGGTGTAGCGGGTCGCGCGCGTGCGGCGCCGCCCGGCCGCGATCTCGGCGACGCGCAGCTCGATCGTCGCCGCGTTCATTCGAGCCCCTCGGCCGCCTGAATCGGCGGCCGGCCCGCCTTGAGCGTGCAGGCCGGCTTGGCGCGGCTCCGCGCACGGCCCGCCATCACAGCACCTCCATCGCGTAGATGTCCTGCAGCGCGCGCTTGTCGAGCTCGGCCGGCGGGCCGTCGAACTTTTTGATGCCGTCCTGCAGGCCGATCACGTGGCTGCAGAAGTCGCACGCGAGGTCGACATCGTGGATGTTGCAGAGGACCGGGATGTGGAACTCGCGCGCCATCTCGCGGATGAGCCCCATCACCTCGCGCGCGATCTTCGGGTCGAGGCTCGAGGTCGGCTCGTCGACCAGCAGCAGCTTCGGGTTCTGGATCAGCGCGCGGGCGATGCCGACGCGCTGGCGCTGGCCGCCCGACAGGCGATCGGCGCGCTTGTCGATGTGCTCGCTCAAGCCGACCCGGTCGAGCAGCTTCAGCGCCTGTTCGATGTCGGCCTTGGTGTAGGCGCGGAACAGGCTGCGCAGGGTGCCGGTGTAGCCGAGCCGGCCGGTCAGCACGTTGTCGATCACCGACAGCCGCTCGATCAGGTTGAACTCCTGAAAGATCATGCCGATGTTGCGGCGCACCTCGCGCAGCTCCTGCACCGGAACTTTCAGGATGTCGCGTCCGTTGAAGCAGATCTCGCCGCCGCTCGGCTCGACGAGCCGGTTGACGCAGCGGATCAGGGTCGACTTGCCGGCGCCGCTCGGGCCGATGATCGCGAAGAAGTCGTCGGCGTTCAGCGAGAAGCTGACGCCCTTCAGGATCTCGCGTGCGCCGTAGGACGCGCGCAGGTTCTTCACTTCGAGCACAGGTTGCACCGTCGTCTCCTCGGCTCGGTGTCGGATCGCGCGGGCGTGTTCGCCCTATTTGCCGCCGCCGGCTTCGCGGATCACGTCGTAGTCGGAGTCCTTCATCACGACGAATTTTTCCGAGCCGACGTTCTCGAGGTACTTCTGGCCCTCCGGCGTGGTGTCGAGGGTCACGAAGGTCTGCTGGATCTTCGCCTTCAGCTCGGGGCAGAGGGTTGCGCGGTAGACGAACGGGTCCTGCGGGATCAGCGGCGAAGTCCACAGGATGTTGAAGTCGTCGGCCTTCATCTTGCCCTTGCTCGCGGTCATCGCGTTCATGAAGCGGTGCGTCGCGACGAACGCGGAGTCGGCCTTGCCGTCGAAGACCGCGATCGCCGAGAGATCGTGGCCGCCCGAGAACGCGACCTTGCTGAAGTACTGCTTGAGCGGCTGCTTGACGACCTTGCCGCCGAAGATCGATTCGGGGATCAGCGAGCCCGACGTGCTGGCCGGGTCGACCAGCAGCATCACCGAGCCCTTGACCGACTCGACCGTCGTGAATTTCGAGCCCTTCTTCGTGATCAGGATCGACTTGAAGCCGGGGCCGGCTTCCTGGACCCCTTCCTTCTTCTTGGAGTAGGTCGCGAAGACGTCGATGTTCGCGCCCTGGCTCTTCGCGATCAGGTACGACTCGGGCCCGAGCACCGCGACGTCGACCCACTTGCCGAGCAGCGCCTCGACGACCGACGCGTACGAGGTCGGCATGTAGAACTCGATCTTCTTGCCGCTGTTCTTCGCGAGCAGGTCGAGCACCGGCTTGTAGAGCGTCAGCTCGCGCACCGATTCCTGCGTCGGGATGATCGAGAAGCGCAGCACCTTCGGGTCTTCGCAGGCCTGTCCGAATGCGCGCTGCGGCGCGAGCAGCAGGGCGAGCACGAAGGCCAGTGCGACGAGCGCCCAGCGGGGCGTCGCGTGACTCGAGAAGCGCACGATCGATTTCTGCATGTCCAGTCTCCTGTGGTGGGAAGGGGTGTCGGCCCCGGCGAGGATCACGTCCGGCATTTACGCCTTGATGACAGGTTCGGCGACTCGGGGCCTGCGGGCAGGCGCGGTCGCTCGCTTCTTCTTGATCGGATCCGGCCGCTCGTCCGCCTCGACGGCGGCTGCCGCGGGGGTGCCGGCGGCGGCCGGCAAGGTGTGCATGCGCGCACGGCTCGCCATCGCATGGTCGTAGAGGCGCCGCCCGGCCAGGTCGGGGTCGCCCGACGCGATGCCGGCGAGGATGCGCTTGTGCTCCTGCGTCGAGGTCGGCAGCCGGTCGCGCTGGGCCAGGGTGTGGCGCCGGTACAGGCTCAGCTCGTTGACGAGCCGGCGGTACATCTGCAGCAGCTTCGGGTTGTTCGCGTACTCGACCAGCGCGTCGTGGAAGCGCAGGTTCAACGGGTGATAGCGCTCGAGGTCCTTCGCCCTTGTCGCCGCTTCCATCTCGTCGAGCAGCGCGCGCAGGCTCGCAAGCTGGTCGGCGGTGATCGAGAGCGCGAGCTTGCGACCCGCCATCTGGTCGAAGGTCGCGCGGATCTCGTAGATGTCGTCGGCCTCGTCGACCGAGATCTCGCGAACGAAGACGCCGCGGTTTTTCTCGATCCGCACCAGCCCGGTCTCCTCGAGCGCTCGGAACGACTCGCGGACCGGGCCGCGCGACACGCCGAGGCGCGCGGCGATCGCGATCTCGTTGAGCTTCTCGCCCACGGCGATCTCGCCGGAAAGGATCATCCGCTCGAGCTCGCGCTGGACCAGAACCGTCAGCGAATGGCTCTTCAGCAGGCGGACGCCTTCGGGCGGGCTGACGATGGGCTCGGGGGTGAGCATGCGGCGATTCTCATGCCGATATGTCTATTGTCAACAATCTTTTTCCCGCGCTGGGCGTCGGCGGTCGACCCGGAGCCGATTGACGGCTGACCACCGTTGACTCGCCGGGCTCGAAAACCGGGGGCCGCGGAACGTTCGACGCGGGCCATCAGCTCGCGAGGCGAATCGCCCGTGTCGGCAGCGGACGAGGCGCCTGAAGGCGCAATCAGCCGGGCAAGAAGCCGAGGACTTTCCGCACCACCCGAGGGGCATTCGCTGTATCCGCACCGCGCCACGCGACGATCTGGTCCGGGCGGATCAGCGCGAGCGGCGCCTCGTAGCGCGCCAGCAGATCGGGACCGGTCAGCGTGACCACGCGGAGGTTCATGCCGGCCGCCGCAGCCGCGGCGGCGAAGCGGGCCGCCTCGGCCGGCCGATCGTCGAACGCGAGCAGGGTCCACTCGGTGTGGAAGGTGTCGAACAGCGAGCGGCCGTCGGCGAGCCACGCATGCGGCGGCCGCCCGCCGGGACACGCGGTCGGCAGGTAGGCGTTCGCGCGGTCGGGCGGAGGCGTCGTGCCGTCGCCGGCGATCACCGGCGAGCCGTCGTAACGGCCGCCGAACGTGATGCCGGGAATGTTGAACTCGGCCCGGCCGTGGGCCGCTAGGTACTCGCCGGCGACGCGGCGCGCAGCCACGCCGTCGGCAGAGTCGTCCTCGATCTCCGGCACCGGCTCGAAGTGGCCGAGCGAATCGGCGAAGCCCTTCGCATAGCCGGTGTTGCGTTTCGCGAGCGGCCGGCGCTCGGCGTCGTAGCTGTCGAGCAGCGCCGGTCCGGCCCGCCCTTCGAGGCTTGCGGCGAGCTTCCAGCCGAGGTTGACGGCGTCTTCGACCGCGGTGTTGTAGCCAAGCCCGCCGGTCGGGGTGAACAGATGCGCGGCGTCGCCGCCCAGCACGACGCGGCCGCTGCCGAAGCGCTCAGCGACCAGGCAATGCCCGGCCGTCCAGGTGCCGCGGGACAGGATCTCGATCGGCAACTCGAGGCCGACCGCTGCATGGAACAGCGCGCGTGCATCCGCATCGCTCAGTGAGTCCTCACGTTCGTGCGCGCGGAGCTGGGTGTGGAAAGCGAATTCGCCGCGGCCGTCGACCGCAGCCATGAAGGCGCGCCGTTCGCGGTTGAAGGTGACGTTCATCCAGGCTGGCGGATGCTTCACATCGGCATAGAAGGTCGGCGCGCGCAGATGGACCGCAACCATCCGGCCGCCCATGAAGTCGCGCGCGATCGCCGCATCGCCGCCGTGGCGGATGCCGAGCTGCTGGCGCACGGTGCTGCGCGGCCCGTCCGCGCCGACGAGATAGGCGCCGCGCACCGTGTGGCGCCGACCGTCGGCGACCCGTTCGAGCTGCGCCTCGACCGCGTCGCCCCGGTCGTCGAAGCGCACGAGCCGCCAACCGAAATGCAGCGCGACCGACGGATGCTTTTCGGCGTGGCGGCGCAGGGTCGCCTCGACGAGCCGCTGCGAGATGCGGTGCGGCAGCTCGGCGGCGCTCCAGCTGCCGGTCGTCTGTCTGATCAGTCGCGAGGCCTCACGCGCCGACGGCAGGCTGAAACGCGCCAGTTCGTGGCGCGCGAAGCGCGTGAAGTACGCGATGTCGGTCGGGAAGTCGGGCGGCAGGCCGAGCGCGCGAACCTCGTCGGCGAAGCCGAGGCGCCGGAAGTGCTCCATCGTGCGCGCCTGCGTCGCATTGGCCTGCGGCGCGACGGCCGTGCCGGGCTTGTCGTCGACGAGCAGGGTCGCGACGCCACGCCGGCCGAGCTCGTTGCAGAGCATCAGTCCGCACGGTCCGCCGCCGACGACGATCACGGCGACGCGCTCGGGCAGGTCGGCCCGGCTCGGATCGGCCGCGGTCATCGGCGCATCGCCAAGAGCCCGCCGCGGCGCGCGGCTACAGCAGCGACTCGGGCACGAACGGCGTCAGCAGCCATTGCTTGAAGCGCAGCCACGCCGACGAATCGGGCTCGGTCGTCAGCACCGTCTCCTTCTCGCCGTCGTTGCTGTACCACTCGACGCCGGAGCCGTCCTTCTTCAGGCGCACGCGGTAGGCGCTCTGCAGCCGGTCGATGTCGATGATGCGGAGCAGCTCGCGCGCCAGCTGCGGACTGTCGATCACCGCGCCGAGCTCGGTGTTGGTCGTCGCTGAGCGCGGGTCGAGGTTCATCGAGCCGACGAACAGCTGCTTGCGGTCGATGACGACGAGCTTCGCGTGCAGGCGCCCGAGCGAGGCGCCGAACAGGAACATGCGCTCGTTCATCTTCACGCGCGACGCGCTCAGCTCGTAGAGGTCGATGCCCATCCGCAGCATGTCCTCGCGGTAGCGCTTGTAGCCGAGGTGCACGGCCGGCTCGTCGGTCGCGCCGAGCGAGTTCGTCATCACGCTGAGCGCGACGCCGCGGTCGCGCAGGCTGCGCAGGAACGCCATGCCGTGTGGGCCGGGCACGAAATACGGGGACGATGCGACGACCTCCTTCTGCGCCTTCTTCATCGCCTCGAACACGTTGTAGGTCACGCTGGTCTCGAGCAGCTCGCCGTCGGACTGGTCCTCGAACGGCTTGTCGGGGTGATCGGCGAACACGTAGGCCTCGCCCCAGATCAGGCCGAGCCGGCCGCCGTCGAGGTCGTCCGAGATCGGCCCGTAGCCGAGGATGTCGTTCGGCGGCAGCGCAGCCGGCGGCGGCGTCGCCTCGGGGCTCGTCGCCCGGTCGAACTGCTCGCGCAGCTCCGCGGTCGAGAGCTTGCTCTTCGCGACCGCCTCGAGCGGGTAGACCGGCGCGCTGTTCCAGTAGCGGTCGAACAGGAACTGCAGCGGCGGGACGACCTGCCCGACCGTGAAGGCGTCGACATCGATGAAGTTGTCGCCCATTCCGCGCAGGAAGTACTCGTTCGCGACGTTGCGGCCGCCGATCACCGCCATCGCGCCGTCGGCGATGAAGAGCTTGTTGTGCATGCGATGGTTGACCCGCGACCAGTCGCCGGTCGACGCGATGAAGCGGCCGATGTGGCCTTGCCCGCGGGCGCAGCAGAACGGGTTGTAGAGCCGGACCTGGACGTTCTTGTGCGCGGCGAAGCCGAGGAAGAAGTCGTCCTCGCCCCCGGTGTAGAAGTCGTCGACCAGCAGGCGGACCCGCACGCCGCGCTGGGCCGCTTCGGTCAGCGCGCGGATCAGGTAGCGGCCGGTCTCGTCGTTCTCGAAGTGGTAGTACTGGACGTCGAGCGAGACCTCGGCGCGGCGCGCGAGCTGCACGCGGGTGTCGAGCGAGAACGTGCCGAGCGGCATGAGCCGGAAGCCCGACAGCTCCGGCGCGGGCTGCGAGATCTGGGCGATGCGGCCGAGCGCCGTCGTGGGCGACAGCGGAATCGCCTCGCTGGCTTGCGCTTCGCGGGTGTCGGCGGAGACCTGCGGCAGGCTGGCGCAGCCGGTCAGCGCGAGCAGCAGCGCCAGCAACGTGACCCAGCGCCAGCCGGTTCTGAGCGGTGCCGAGGGCAGAGAAGTGGCAAACATCCGGAAGCCTGTGCGTGTCATCGGGGTCGCGGAACGGCGCTTGCGCCTTACGCTGGGAGGGTCAGCTCGCCGCGATCGAGCGGAGCGGCGCTCGCGTCGCGTCGAACAGATCGGGCGCATCGCCGACACGGGCTTGCTCGATCGCGAGCATGCGGCGCTTCGTCGTCGCGCCGCCACCGGCCGAGAAGCCCCCGATCGCGCCGCCCGCAGCGAGCACGCGGTGGCACGGCACGATCGGCGCGAACGGGTTCTGGCCGAGCGCCTGACCGACCGCACGCGCCGCGGCCGGGTCGCCGAGCCGGGTCGCGATCTCGCCGTACGACAACGTCGAGCCCGGTGCGATGGTGCGGGCGATCGCGTAGACCGCGCGGTGGAACTCGGGCACGCCGGATTCATCGAGAACCACGCCTGACAGGTCGATCGGCTCGCCGTCGAGCAGCGCAACGATGCCGTCGATCGCGGCGCGCGCCGCCGGCGGCGGCGTTTCGGGCTGGGTGTCGGGGAAGCGGCGGCGCAGGCGGGCCGCCGTTCGCTCCGGCGTCGACTCCGGCAACTGCAGCCCGACAATGCCGCGCGCGTTCCAGGCGATCGCGCAGGCGCCGATCGCAGTGTCGAAGAGGGTGTGGCCGATCGGGTCCATGATGGCGGCATCGTAGCCGGCCGCGGCGGGCATGACGAATGCCGGACCGGCTCGTTGCACAGCAAGGATTGCGATGCTTGAGAAGTTGCCGGATGCCCTGGGTCATGCGTTGCGCGATCAACGCGCCGGGCTGGACAAGACCGCGTTTCGGCTGGTCGACCTGCGCGCCGGGATGGGCGCGCTCGAGGTCAAGAGCCTGGCCTTCGTCGACCATGCGCCGATTCCGGCGCAATACACCGCCGACGGCCCCGGCATCTCGCCGCCGCTGCAATGGATCGGCGTGCCAAGCGGCGCATCGAGCCTGGTGCTGATCGTCGAGGACGCCGACGCGCCCACGCCGCAACCGCTCGTCCATGCGATCGTCGCGGAGCTGCCGGCCGAGGACGGTGCGCTGGCCGAGGGCGCGATCGAGAGCGACGAGCACCCGGGCGCCGGCTACAAGACCGGGCGCAACTCGTACCTGCAGGCGAGCTGGCTCCCGCCCGATCCGCCGCCCGGCCACGGGGTGCATCGCTATGCGTTCCAGCTGTTTGCGCTCGACGGCTCAGCGACCGCGTTCTCCGACACGCCCGGTCGCGACGAGGTGCTCGAGGCGTTGCGCGACCACGCGATCGCGAGCGGCTGCCTGATCGGGACCTACGAGCGTCCCGACGGCTCGATCAAGGAAGGCGACACCGAGACGGCACCGGCCATGGTCCCGCCGGCGGCGCTCGCCTGACCCCGTTCGCGAGCGTTTGCCAGCTCGCGAAGGGCCGACGTCTCGCCCTGAATCCCCCTAGCGCGAGAACGCCAGTTTGACGCCGAAACCGATCAGGAAGAGGCCGGCCAGCTTGTTCAGCGCCTGCGCGATCGACGGCCGCGCGCGCAGCCGCTCGGCGAGCCGGTGCGTCAGCAGCACGACGATCAGGCCGTAGGCGAACGTCAGCGCGGCGATCGTCGCCGCCATCACCGCGAACGTCAGCAGGCCCTGATGCTGGGCCGGGTCGACGAACAGCGGGAAGAACGCCATGTAGAACACGATCGCCTTCGGGTTCAGCAAGGTGATCACCAGCGACTGCCGGAAGAAGTGATGCGGCTTCATCTGCAGCACGGGCTTGTCACCGGCCTTCGCCAGGATCATGCGCAGCCCCAGCCACGCGAGGTAGCCCGCGCCGAGCCACTGCACCGCATGAAACGCCGCCGGTGATGCGGCGAGCAGCGCGGCGACACCGGCCACCGCCGTCCACATCAGCAGCTGGTCACCGGCGATCAGCCCGAAGATCGACCCGAAGCCGCCACGCAAGCCGCCCTTGCCGGTCGACGTGATCAGCGCCAGATTGCCCGGGCCGGGGATCAGCAGAAACACGATCACGGCGATCACGAACGAGGGGTAGTCAGCAATGCCGAACATGGGCAACTCCACAGGCGAAACACGGGGCGGATCGGCATGTTACGCCGGCCAGGCCGCACGGTAAAATGGGCGCCCTCACCACTCCGACAGCCACTGGATGAACACCATGTACCGCTGTGCCGCTCGTTGGTCGATCGCCGCGATCGTCGCGGTCGGCATCAACGCTCCCGCTGCCGCCCAGAACTCGCGCGCATTCCCGCAGAACACCTTGCGCGGTGCGCTCGTCTTCGGCAGCGATCGCCAGGTCGCGTTGAATGGCCGCGCCACCTCGCTGACGCCCGGGGCGCGCGTGCGCAACCAGCAGAACATGATCGTGCAGCCCGACACGCTGGTCGGCGCGAAGTGGCTGGTGAACTACACACTCGACATGGGCGGCGCGCAGCTGCGCGATGTCTGGATTCTGACGCCCGACGAGGCCGCCGTCACGCCCTGGCCGCGCACGCTCGACGAGGCGCAGACCTGGGTCTACGACGCGACGACGATGACCTGGACCAAACCATGAGCGCTCCGGTGACCGGCAAGAAGGTCTTCATCAAGACATTCGGTTGTCAGATGAACGAGTACGACTCCGGCAAGATGGCCGACGTGCTGCATGCGGCGCAGGGCTACGAGCCGACGAGCAATGTCGATGAGGCCGATCTGATCCTGTTCAACACCTGCTCGGTGCGCGAGAAGGCGCAGGAGAAGGTATTCAGCGACCTCGGCCGTGTCAAGCATTTGAAGGCCAAGGGCGTGCTGATCGGCGTCGGCGGTTGCGTCGCGAGCCAGGAAGGCGCGGCGATCATCGCGCGGGCGCCGTATGTCGACCTGGTGTTCGGCCCGCAGACCTTGCACCGGCTGCCCGCGATGCTCGAAGCCCGCGCGACGCAGCTGCGCCCGCAGGTCGACATCAGCTTCCCGGAGATCGAGAAGTTCGATCATTTGCCGCCGGCGCGGGTCGACGGCGCGACCGCGTTCGTCTCGATCATGGAAGGCTGTTCGAAGTACTGCAGCTACTGCGTCGTGCCGTACACGCGCGGCGAAGAGGTCTCGCGCCCCTTCGACGACGTGCTGGTCGAAGTGGCGGGCCTCGCCGACCAGGGCGTCAAGGAGGTGACGCTGCTCGGGCAGAACGTCAACGCGTACCGCGGCGCGATGGGAGACACCGCCGAGATCGCCGACTTCGCGTTGCTGCTCGAGTACGTCGCCGAAATTCCGGGCATCGAGCGCATCCGCTACGTCACCAGTCACCCGAACGAGTTCACTCAGCGCCTGATCGACGCCTACGCGAAGATCCCGCAACTCGTGCGCCACCTGCACCTGCCGGTTCAGCACGGCAGCGACCGCATCCTGATGGCAATGAAGCGCGGCTACACCGCGATGGAATACAAGAGCACGGTGCGCAAGCTGCGCGCGGTGCGGCCGGGCATCTCGATGTCGAGCGACTTCATCGTCGGCTTTCCGGGCGAGACCGAGGCCGATTTCGGGCAGATGATGAAGCTGATCGACGACATCGGCTTCGACGACAGCTTCAGCTTCGTCTTCAGCCCGCGCCCGGGCACGCCGGCGGCCAACCTGGCCGATGAAACACCGCAGATCGAGAAGATGAAGCGGTTGCACCAATTGCAGAAGGCAATCACCGAGAGCTCGCGTGCGATCAGCGACTCACGTTTGGGAACCGTTCAGCGCCTGCTGGTCGAAGGCCCATCGCGCAAGGATCCGAACGAACTGAGTGGCCGCACCGAGTGCAACCGCATGGTCAGCTTCAAAGGCCAGCCCCGGTTGATCGG
>JBDSAB010000486.1:0-16230 GCA_039922395.1 Caldimonas sp. | reverse complement strand
GCGACGCAGATCCTCGGGCTGGCGCTCTGCCGCTTCGTGCTGAAACTGCCGCCGGTGGTCGGCCTGCGCCGCGCGCAGATCGTCGAGCAGGTCGGCACGACCGTGCAGCGCTACCTCGACGCCGACTGAGCCCCAGCGCGCGCCAGCACTGCGACCGCATCGACCGCGTCGGCCGGCTCCTGGAACACCAGGCAGCCGCGCGATTCGAGCCATTCGCGCTGGGCCGGCAGCACGATGCCGCTGAATACGAGTGCTGCCGCGTCGACGTCGCCGTGCAATCGCTCGATGCCCGCCTGCAGCGCTTGCCAGACCGCCGGCACGGCCGCACCGCCGGCCAGGAACGCCGCGACATGGCCGTACGTGCCGCAGCGCGCAAGGTCGCCGAGTGTGTCGGCGAGCACCTCGGGCTGCGCAAAGGCCTGGCCGGTCACGTCGATCGGGTTCGCGGCGGTCGCGAACGGAATGCGGTCGATCAGGCGCCGTGCCGCATCGGCCGGCATCGGCGGCAGCCGCAGGCCGATCTGCTCGGCGCGGTCGGCCATCATGATGCCGATTCCGCCGGAGATGCTGAGCACGGCCAGCGCGGGGCCGGCGTCTTTCGGATCGGTGCCCGCCGTGTGTGCCGCGCGCCGGCCGCGGCTCAACGTGTAGCCGAGGCGGAACAGCTCGCCGATCGTGCGTGCGCGGTGCACGCCGTGCGCCTCGAAGAGCGCGGCGTAGCGTGCGTCGTCGCCGGTCTCGCTGCCGGTGTGGTGGCGCGCGGCGCGCGTGCCGGCTGCGGTCTGGCCGACCTTGATGATCGCGACCGGCTTGCCCGCGGCCTGCGCTGCAGCGAGCGCCGCCTGCAGGCGCGGCTCGTCGCGGCTGCCTTCGATGTAGGCCAGGACCACGCCGGTCTCGGCGTCGCCGGCCAGCCAGTCGATCGCGTCGGCGACCTGGATGCCGGCCTCGTTGCCGGTCGTGATCCAGTGCCGCAGTCCGACCCGCGCTTCGCGAGCGAGCGCGAATGCGTAGCCGCCGAACGCGCCGCTCTGGCTGACGAGCGAGATGTTGCCGTGCGGGGGCACGCCCGCCAGCACGACGGGCGAGAAGGTCGCGTAGACGTGCTCGCGCAGGTTCATCGCGCCGAGGCAGTTCGGCCCGAGCAGCGCGATGCCGTGCGCGCTCGCGATCTCGGCCAGGCGGCGCTGCAGCACCGCGCCGGCCTCGCCGGTTTCGGCGAAGCCCGCGCTGAACACGACCGCGGCGCGCGTGCCGGCCTCGGCCAGCTGCCGCATCGTCGCTTCGCAGGCCGACGCCGGCACCGCGATGATCGCGAGATCGACCGCCTCGCCGATCGCGGCCATCGACGGGTAGGCCTTCAGGCCTTGAATCTCGTCGGCGTGCAGGTGGACCGGGTAGATGGCGCCGCGGTAGCCGCCTTCGCGCAGCAGCCGGATCGGCATGCCGCCGAGCTTGTGCGCCTGCGTCGACGCGCCGATCACCGCGATCGAGCGCGGCATCAGCAGCGGGCGCAGATCAGGCGGCGGCATGGACCGGTCTCGGGGCGCTCACCGCGCCCGCCATCGCCTGCAAGCGCGCCCAGGCCGAATCCATGTCGAGCACGAGACGCTCGACCTGGTCGGCGACCGTCGTCTCGCGTTCGATCGCGAACACGCTCTGGCCGGCCGCCTCGTAGATCAGGCGCGGGTCGTCGTGCTCGTGGATCGACGCGAAGACGTCGCCGGTCAGCACCTGCTGCATCGGCATGCCGAGCGGCTCCGGCGCACCCGGCTCGTTCCAGGCATCGATCCAGTCGCTGCGGACGACGCGGCACGGCTTGCCGCTGTGGGCGCGCGTGATCAGCGTGTCCTCGCTGGTGCTTTGAATGAGGCGCCGCAGCAGCGCCGGCGGCGTGTGGTTTTCGCGCGCCGCCATCCAGAGGGTGCCGAGCCACGCGCCCTGTGCGCCCATCGCAATCGTGCCGAGGACCTGCGCACCGGTCGCGATGCCGCCGGCGGCGAGGACCGGCGCCGTGCCGGCGACCGCGATGATCTGCGGCAGCAGCGACAGCGTGCCGACTGGTCCGGTATGACCGCCGGCGTCGTAGCCTTGCGCGACCAGCACCTCGACGCCCATCGCCAGCGCCTTCTGCGCGTGGCGCACCGAGCCGACCAGCGAGAAGGTCAGCTTGCCGCGCGCCTTCGCGCGCTCGATCAGGTCGGCGCGCAAGCCGATCGCGGTGGCGACGCCGCGCGCGTTCGATGACAGCACCGCATCGATCTGGGCCTCGAACAGCGCCTCCGAGCGGACCTGCGTCGTGAAGAAGCTCGGCTTGACCGGCGGCTCGACCGCAAAGCGGCGGCGCAGGCCGTCGACGAACTCGACATGCCCGGCCGGAAGCGCAGCACGCAGGCCGTCGATGCCGGCCTCCTTCGGCACGTTCGACGGCAGCATCAGGTCGATGCCGTACGGCATGGTGCCCATCCGCTCCTCGACCTGCGCGAGGATCTCCGGGATCTCGTGCGGCATCTCGCGCGCCAGCCCGAGCACGGGGAAGCCGCCGGCCTGTGCGATCGCGACCGCGACGTCGACCGAGTGCGAGAAGCCGAAGATCGGGTGGCGAATGCCGAGCTGCATGCAGATCGGCGTGCGGATCGAAGCCATCACTGCGGCTCGATGCCGGCCTGCTTGATGACCTTGCTCCACTTCGCGGCTTCCTTGCCGATGAAGGCGTCGAACTGCGCCGGGGTCTGGGGCGCGAGCTCCATGCCGAGCGTGTCGAACTTCGCCTTGACCTCGGGCATCGTCAGGATCTGCGCGATGTCGGCGGCGAGCTTCTTCGTGATCGCCTCGGGCACCTTGGCCGGTGCGACCAGGCCGAACCAGGTGCCGACCTCGTAGCCCGTCAGGTTCGCCGCCTCGGCGACGGTCGGCAGGTCGGGCAGCGCGGTCGAGCGGGTCGCGGTGGTGACGGCGAGCGGACGCAGCTTGCCGGCCCTGATGTGCGGAACCGCAAGCGCCGCGGTCAGCGGCATCATCGTCACGCGGCCCGACAGCAGGTCGTTCATCGCGTCGGGCTGGCCCTTGTACGGCACGTGGGTCAGCTTGATGCCGGCGCTCTGCGCGAGCAGCTCGCCCGACAGGTGGTTCGACGTGCCGACACCGGCGGTCGCGTAGGTCAGCGGGGTCGGGCTGCTCTTCGCCAGCGCGACCAGTTCGGCCATCGTCTTCGCCGCGACGTCCGGATGGACCACGATGACGTTCGGGATCACGCCGAAGCCGGCGACCGCGCGGAAGTCGCGCACCGGATCCCAGGCCACGCCCTTGATCAGGCTCGGCGTGACGACGTGACCCGGGCTCACGCACAGCAGCGTGTAGCCGTCGGGCGCCGATTTGGCGACGTAGTCGGTGCCGATCGAACCGCCGGCGCCGACCTTGTTCTCGACGATCACCGGCTGGCCGTACTTCGCCGACAGCTTTTCGCCGACGAGGCGCGCGATCGAGTCGACGACGCCGCCGGCGGTGAACGGGACGACGATGCGCACCGGCTTGTTCGGGTAGTTGTCGGCCTGGCCGAAGGCGGCCGGCGCGGCCAGCGAGGCAACGGTTGCCAGCGTGGCAGCGAGCAGGGTTCGAGTCGAATTCATTCGGGGAGTCTCCGGTCGTTGGAATGAAATCGTCCGGTACGCCGGACGAGAGAAATCGTCAGGGCCGCGCTTCGGATCGACCGGCCAGGGCCATCGTCCGCTTCGCGATGTTGATCAGGTGGATCTGGCTGGTGCCTTCGTAGAGGCGGAACAGCCGGACATCGCGGTAGAAGCGCTCGGCCACGTTGTCGGCGATGTAGCCGCCGCCGCCGAATACCTGGACCGCGCGGTCGGCGACGCGGCCGCACATCTCGGACGCGAACAGCTTGCACATCGACGCTTCCATCGTCACGTCGATGCCGTCGTCGCGCTTGCGCGCGGTCTCGAGGAGCAGCGCGCGCGCCGCATGCACCTCGACATTGCTCTCGGCGATCATCTGCTGGACCAGCTGGAACTCGCCGATCGCCTGGCCGAACTGGCGCCGCGACTGCGCGCGCGCGACCATCTCCTCGACCAGACGGATCGCCGGGCCGATGCACAGGCCGGCGAGGTTGATGCGCTGCTTGTTGAGCGCCCTCATCGCCGTCTTGAATCCCTGTCCCGGCTCGCCGCCGACGATCGCGCTCGCCGGCACGCGGCAGCGCTCGAGCACGACCTCGCCGACCGGCGATCCGTGCTGGCCCATCTTGCGATAGGCCGGCGGCGTCGACAGGCCCGGCGTGCCGCGCTCGACCAGGAACGCGCTGATGCCGGCGGCGCCCTTGGCGGCTGGATCGGTGCGCGCGAACACGGTGAACAGGTTCGCCAGCGGCGCGTTCGTGATGTAGCACTTGGTGCCGGTGATCACATAGTCGTCGCCGTCGCGCACTGCAACCGTCTTCTGCGCGGTCGCGTCGGAGCCGGCCTCCCGCTCGGTCAGCGCGAAGCAGCCGGTCACCGCCCCGCTCGCGAGCTGCGGCAGGTACATGCGCTTCTGCGCCTCGGTGCCGTCGACGACCAGCGACTCCGACGCGATGCCGGTGTTGCCGCCGAAGCGTGCCCGGATGGTCGTCGCGACCTGCGAGACCTCGATGTTGACCAGCGACAGCTCCTCGCTCGTCAGCCCGGCGCCGCCGTAGGTCTCCGGGATGCTGTGCCCGAACAGGCCGATCGTGCGCATGCGCTCGACCAGCGGTTCCGGGATTTCGTCGGCGCGGTCGATCTCCTGCTCGAGCGGCCGGCACTCGGTCTGCACGAACGCGCGCACCTCGGCCAGCAGGGCGGCGAACTGTTCGGGATGGCGAATCATCGTGTCGGCTTCCTGTGGGGACCGCTCAGCGCAGGCCCTGGGTGACTTCGAGCTGGCGGACGGCGTCGAGCAGGTGCGGAACGACCTCGCGCTCGAGCTTGTCCTTCGGCATCCGGTACGCCGCCAGCGTGCAGTTCATCGCGACCGGCGCCTCGCGCGGCGCCAGCCGCACCGGCACCGCGACCGCGTGCACGTCCTTCTGCCAGTCGCCGCGCGAATGGCAGAAGCCGTGCGCCTCGAAGCGCTTCTGGTCGGCTTCCCAGGCCGCGCGGTGCTGCTCGAACAGCGCGCGGTCCTGCACCTTCAGATGGTTCAGGATCGCCTTGCGTTCGGCCGGCGCGCACGCGAGGATCAGCGCGCGTCCGATGGCCGCAGCGAGCAGCGGCCGGGTGCTGCCGATGTCGGGCAGGAACACGTTGCCGGTGTCGGTGCGCACCGTCTCGATGTAGACGACGTTGCTGCGGTCGCGCATGCCGAGGTTGACGGTGCAGCCGGTCTTGCGAGCGAGCTGCTCCATCAGCGGGCGCGCGGCCTGGCGCACGTGCATGCTGGCCAGCAGCGGGTGGCCGAGCGACAGCACGCCGGTGCCGAGCCGGTACTTCTGCAGCCCGACGTCGCGCGTCAGGTAGCCGAGCAAGGTCAGCGTGTAGGTCAGGCGCGAGACGGTCGGCTTCGGCAGGCCGGTCCGGTCGGAGATCTCGCGGTTGCCGAGCATCGGATCGGTCGCGGTGAAGGCGCGCAGCACCTCCATGCCGCGCGCCAGGTTCATCGAGAACTGGCGGTCGGCGGAGAGGTCATGCGGGTTGACCAGTCCGGGGAGGGCGATGGTGGTCGTCATGCGGGTGCGGCTTCGGTTGCGGTTCATGATTCGCGGAGCGCAGCTGGAAGTCAACGAATCGAGCCCCCTGTTTCGCTGTGCGAAACAAGGGTTGTTGGCACGTTACGCCTCTGGCAAAACCTGCGCTTCGCCAAACCAGGTCGCGAGGTTCCCGTGAAATCCAATGCCACATCGCCGGGCTCGCTGAGCGGCATCCGCATCCTCGACATGGCCACGGTGCTGGCCGCGCCGCTCGGCGCGACCTTGTGCGCGGACCACGGTGCCGAAGTCGTCAAGCTCGAGCTGCCCGACGGCAGCGACGCACTGCGTGCGCTGCAGCCGGTGAAGGACGGCGTGCCGCTCTGGTGGAAGGTCGCCAACCGCGGCAAGCGCGGGATCACGCTCGACGTGCGCCAGCCGCGCGGGCGCGAGGTGTTCCTCGAGATGCTGCCGAGCTTCGACGTGCTGGTCGAGAACTTCCGCACCGGCACGATGGATCGCTGGGGCCTCGACATCGGGACGCTGCACCGCATCAACCCGCGCCTCATCGTCGTCCGACTGACCGGCTTCGGCCAGACCGGACCGTATCGCGGACGGCCCGGCTTTGCGCGCATCTTCGAAGCGATGAGCGGCTTCACGAGCCTGACCGGCGAGGCCGGCGGCTCGCCGTTGCACAGCAACTTCCCGGTCGGCGATGCGGTGGCCGGGCTGTTCTGCGCGTTCTCGATCGCCGCGGAGGTCGCACGCCTGCGCGGCAACCCGGACGCGCTGGGCGTCGAGGTCGACCTGGCGGCCACCGAGGCGCTGTTCCGCCTGCTCGACCCGCTGCCGGTCGAGCACGAGCAGCTGGGTCAGGTGCGTACCCCGGAGGGCAATCGTGCGAGCTACACCGCACCGTCGAACATGTATCGCAGCGCGGACGGCGTCTACTTCTCGCTGGTCGCGTCGTCCGACATCATCTTCGCGCGCCTGTGCAAGGCGATCGGTCGCGCCGAGTGGGCCGATGACGTGCGCTTCCGCACCAACCCGGCGCGTGTCGTCCATCTCGTGGAGCTCGATGCCGGACTGTCCGCGTGGTTCGCCGGCCGCGCGTACGAGCCGATTGCCGAGGCACTCGAAGAGGCCGGTGTCCCGTTCAGCAAGGTCTACACGATCGCCGACATCGAGCAGGACCCGCACTATCTCGCGCGCCAGGCCATCGTCCGACTGCCTGACCCGGACTACGGCAGCCTGCCGGCGCCGTGCATCGTGCCGCGCATCGTCGGCCGCGACATGCCGATCCCGCGGACGGGGCCGTCCGTCGGCGAGCACAACGCGGAGGTCTATGCGGAGTTCGGCATCGATGCAGCGCGCCTCGCCTCGCTCCGCGCGGAGCGCGTCGTCTAGGCGTCTGCGGACAGACGCCGGAGCTGCGTTCCGGCGATCGCCTCGGCAGTCGGCCGGGGGCGGAGCCCGATCGAATGCAGCCGCGCGACGTCGATCGCCTCAGTAGTCGACCAGCGAGCCTGCGCGCAGGCACGGGTTGCGTTCGGCGGCGCCGGCGCGCCGGACGACGTCGCGGCCGATCACCGTCTTGTGGACCTCGCTCGCGCCTTCGCCGATCTGGTTCAGCTTGGCGTCGCGAAAGAACCGTTCGAGCGGAAAGTCCTGCAGGTAGCCGCGCCCGCCGGTCAGCTGCAGCGCATCGGTGACGACCTTC
The DNA here is from genome assembly GCA_039922395.1 of Caldimonas sp. Classification (GTDB taxonomy): domain Bacteria; phylum Pseudomonadota; class Gammaproteobacteria; order Burkholderiales; family Burkholderiaceae_C; genus Schlegelella_A. Next base: position 8,857 of record JBDSAB010000486.1, on the reverse strand, counting down.
ATGCAGAGGTCGGTCGCCTGCAGCTTGGCCATCGACGCGAAGATCGCGACGTCGGCATCGCCGCGGTCGTACTTGTCGGCGGTCAACGCGAGCAGCGCGCGCGCCGCCTCGATCTGCGTCACCATCTCGGCGAACATCCACTGCACGCCCTGATGCCGGCCGAGCGGCTGGCCGAAGGTCTCGCGATCGGTCGCGTAGGTGGCGGCGATCTCGACCGCGCCGATCGCCCGGCCGAGCGCCATCGCCGCGTGGCCGATGCGGGCCCGCAGCAGCGCATCCTGGGCCAGGCTGAAGCCCTCGCCCTCGGTACCGAGGCGATGGCTCTTCGGCACCGCGATGCCCTCGAATCGCAGCGACGAGATCGGCACGCCGAACCAGCCGAGCTTGCCGACCTCCGGGCTGATCGACAGGCCCGGCGCGTCGCGATGCACGAGCACCGCGATGAAGGTCGAGGAATCGTCCTCGGCGCGGCCGACGACCGCGAACCAGTCGGCGGTGGTCGCGCGCGTGATGAACTTCTTGCGGCCGTCGACGACGTAGCCGGCGTCGGTGCGGCGGATTCGCGTCTGCAGCCCGCGCACGTCGGAGCCGGCCGACGGCTCGGTCAGCGCGAACGCCGCCTGCAGCTCGCCGCTGCAGAGCTTCGGCACCAGGTCGCGCTTCAGGTCCTCCGAGGCGCCGGCGACGATCGCGCGGCTCGACAGGTCGGTGCCGGTGATGATCGAGGCGGCGGTGCTGCAGACGCGGCCGAGCTCCTCGATGACGCGGATGCGCAGCGCCTGGCGCGCGTCGGTGCCGCCATAGGCCTTCGGGAAGGCGGTGGCGACGATGCCCTCGCGTGCCAGCGTGCGGAAGGTGTCCCACGCGAACACGTCCTCCTTCGCGACCGCGGCGGCCTGCGGGCCGATGGTGTCGCGGCAGAGCGCGCGCAGCCGCTCGATCAGCGCGCGTTCGTCGCCATCGAGCGCGAGCAGGAAGTGGTCGCCGAACAGGCGGGGCGCGGGGCGCGGTGCGGTGGTGGTGGTCATGCGGGGTCCTTCGAGAGGGCGCGTCGATCATGACGACGGTGCGGTGCGAAGTCGAGCCGGTGTTTCGATACGCGAAACGGGTGCTTGCGCCTGCAATCGGCCGCGTGCTTAATCCGGTCGACCCCACTGCCGTCGACGCCATGCCCGATCTGGTCCCCACCACGTTTTCCGCGCTGCGCACCCACGCCGTCGACGACCGGATCGAGAGCCGGCTCGAGCGCCTGCGCCTCGATGACCTGAGCGCCGGCGAGGTCGTGATCCGCACACGCTTCGCCGGCGTCAACTACAAGGACTGCCTGTCGCTGCACGGCAAGGCGAAGATCATCGCGGCGTTTCCGCGGATTGCCGGCATCGAGGTCGTCGGCCGGGTGCTGACCTCGAGCAGCGCCGAGTTCCGTGCCGGCCAGGACGTGCTGGTGCATGGCTTTCAGACCGGCATCGCGCAGGACGGTGGCTTTTCCGAGATCGTGCGGGTACCGGCCGGCCATGTGCACGCGCTGCCCGAAGGCCTGTCGCCGCTCGAAGCCGCGGTCCTCGGCGTGCCGGGATTCACCGCGGCAATGGCACTGGAGCGCTTCGAGGAGCTCGGCATCACGCCGGCGAGCGGGCCGATCGCCGTCAGCGGCGCCGGCGGCGCCGTCGGGCTGACCGCGCTCGGCATCTTCGCGCGCGCCGGCCATCGGGTCGTCGCGATCACGCGGCGAATGGAACAGGCTGCCGCGTTGAAGGACGCCGGCGCAGCCGAGGTCGTCGACGCCGCGGTCCTGAACGAACGGCAGCGTCCGCTCGAGAAGGCCCGCTTCGCGGCGGCGATCGACAACGTCGGCGGCGCGATGCTGTCATGGCTGCTGCGCTCGATGCAGGACGGCGGCTGCGTCGCCTCGGTCGGCAACGCCGGCGGCAATGCGTTCGACGGCAGCGTGCTGCCGTTCATCATGCGGCGGGTCCAGTTGTTCGGCATCGTCGCCAATGCACCGTGGCCGCAGCGGCGCCGGCTCTGGTCGCGGCTCGGTGCCGACCTCAAGCCCGAGTTCGACCGCCTGCTGCCGCACGTGCAGCACATCCGCCTCGACGAGCTGATGACGCACAGCGCGCGCCAGCTCGCTGGCACCACGTCGGGTCGGGTGCTGGTGACGTTTCCGGATTGACCGGCCGTCGATGTCGCGCTTCGACATGTCCCCGTTGGCTCGTGCGTTGCGCACTCTCGTGCTGCTGGTGCTGCTTGCCGGCCTGGGCGGCGCGCGCGCCGATCCCCGCGTCGAGAGTCCGGGCTGGTACAGCGCGAAGATCGGCCGCATCACCGTCACGGCGCTTTGGGACGGCACGATTCCGATGCCGGTGGGCGATGAATTCAGCGCGCCGGCGCCGGCCCGGCTGAAAGCCCTGCTGGCGCGCGACGGGCTGGGCATGACCGTTCCGATGTCGGTCAACGCATTCGTGATCGACACCGGGCAGCGGCTCGTGATGGTGGACGCCGGCACCGGCGCGCTGCGCACCTTTGGCGAAGGCCTCGGCCGGGTGCTGACGAACCTGCGCGCCGCCGGCTACACGCCGGAGCAGATCGACGAGATCTACCTGACCCACATGCACGCCGACCACATCGGCGGGCTGACGCGCGACGGCCGCGCGGTGTTTCCGAATGCGGTGGTGCGTGCCGACGCGCGCGAAGCCGGCCACTATCTGAGCCGCGAGAGGCTTGCCAAGGCAGGCGCCGAAAAGCCCGATCTCGAGAACGCGATCGCGATGCTCGATCCCTATGTGCAGAGCCAGCGCTTCCGGCCGTTCGATGGTGCGGTCGAGCTGGTGCCCGGCGTCAGGGCACTGCCGGCGCGTGGCCACACGCCGGGGCACACCACGTATGTGGTCGAGAGCAACGGCGAACGGCTCGTGTTGTGGGGCGACCTGGTCCACATCGCGGCGATCGAGCTGCCGCTGCCGACCGCGGTGATGGCGTACGAGGCCGATCCGGCGCAGGCCCGCGCCAACCGCCTGCGCGCGCTGCGCGAGGCCGCGCGCGACGGCAGCTGGGTCGCCGCCGCGCACATCGGCTTTCCGGGCATCGGCAAGGTCCGCGCCGAGCGAGGTGGCGGCTACAGCTGGCTGCCGATCGCACTCGTGCGCGGGCGTTGAGCGAGTCCACGCGCTGTCCCGCCATCGGCCGCGCCGGACCGCCTGGCAGAACGGACGAAAAGGCGCCGGTTTCCGAGGCTGATGGAGCGGCCGGCGCCGGCCGCTTTCGTCAACACTGGTGGGGCACCCCTGCGAGCGCCGAAGAGACCTGCCCGAAATGATGTACGACGTTGCGCCGGCGTTCACCCTCCAGCCGATCGAGAGGGCCGCCGCGACCCGCCCGGACGACGTCGTCCGGGCGCCCAACTTCATCAACGACGTGGCCGCCGGCCGGGTCGAGCTGCCGACCATTCCGCGCGTCGTGCAGAAGCTCATCGCGGCGCTCCGCGATCCCGACGTCGACGCGCGCAAGATCGGCGAGGCGCTGGCGCAGGACCCGGTGCTCAGCTCGAAGGTGCTGCGGCTCGCGAACTCGTCGTTCTTCGGCGGCCAGCGCTCGATGGCGTCGATCGACGCAGCGGTCGCGCTGATCGGCACCCAGGCGCTGAATCGGCTGATCGTCGCCTGCGGCGTCTCGGCCGCATTCAAGGCCATCCCGGGCATCGACCTGCGCACCTTCTGGCGCGATGCGCTGGTCGCCGCAACCGCCGCCAACAAGCTGGCAACGCGCCTTGGTGCCGACGCGGAAGAGGGCTACATCTGCGGCCTGCTGCATGCCACCGGACACCTGATCCTGTGCCAGGCCTATCCCGAGATCGCAGACGCCATGTTCACCGGCTTCGCGGTCGTGCGCGGCGCCGAGCTGGCCGAGGTCGAGGCCGGCGCGTTCGGCATCGACCATCCGACGGTCGGCGCCATCTGGGTCGAGACGATCGGCTTCCCGCAGCCGGTCGCCGACACGATCCGCAAAGCGGCCAGCCCGCCGGCCGCGACCGATACGCCGCTCGATCTGGCCCTGCGCAGCGCCTGTGCGCTGGCCGCCGCGATCGCGCAGCGCAGCACCGCCGAGACTGCCTTCGCCGCATTGCCGCCGAGTGTGCAAGGCCTTTACAGCGCCGCCGATGGCCAACCCGATGCCGGGTTCGGCAAGCTCTACGCGACGCTGCAGGACACCGAGCCGGCGATCTGAGCGGCCTCGGTGAGGCGGAAGTGGCGCTGATCAGGTAGCGCCGACGACCCTGGCGTGGTCGAGTCGCATCCGGACATCGTCCGGCGCCAACGAGCGCTGGATCGCATGGCCCGCACGCGCGGTATCGCGCAGGATCGGGTTCGCGACCAGGCTGCCATCGAAGCTGCGCACGCACGCGACCTGTGGCGTGTGCGCCTTTTCGCCGCGCCGGATCACGATGCCGATCTCGCCGTTCGCCAGGCGCACGAAGCTGCCCGGCGGATAGAGCCCGAGAACGCGCAGCAGCACCGCGCCGGTCGCGTCCGGCAGCCCGGATGCATCGAGGCAGGCGTCGCGCGCGGCCACGGTCGCCGTCGAGCCGGGCCTCGTTCGGCGCCGGCTCAGCTTGGCGGTGAAGACGTCGATGCGGTGCAGCAACTGGGCCAGCCGCTGCGGCGCGCTCGGCGGGTCGCTGGTCTCGCCGTCGTCGACCGGCTGATGGTGGCGCCGCACGATCTCGAGCCACAGCGCATCGGCAACGCCTGCCGTCTGCAGCAGCTCGACGCCGGCCTTCGGATGACCGTCGATCAGGACTCGCTGCGCATCGCTCAGCGGCCCGGGCTGTCGCGCCATCTCGTCCTGCACCGCGCGCATGCCCATGTTCATCGTCAATGCGGCGCGGAGCAGAGCCACGGCTTCGTCGTCGGGCCAGCCGGCTTGAACGGCACACAGATCGGCGATGACGCCGCAGAACAGCGCGTGGCGGGCGCTGTACTGCTCCAGCTCGTTGGTCGCCGTCTGCAACATCATGTAGAGCGCGGTGTCCGCGTCCTGGGCGGTCAGCTCGCGGATGCGGATCGCCGTCTTCGTGAACCGCTCGAGCCACGCCGGCGCCGCATCTTGCGAGGCCAGGGCGAAGGCGAACGAGCGCTGCAGCGCCAGCCATTCATCGACGCGCGCGGTCCGCGCCATCGCCTCGGCGCGTTGTGGTGACCCACCCGCGGGCGGGCTGGCGAGGTCGGGAGCAGGGTCGGTCGGCATCGAGAACGTCGGGCGGTAGCGTGACGAGCTGGATGGGCGATCGGCGCGCTGCGCACCGCGATCGCCGCCCCGCTGGTCCGGCTCGCCGCGATTGTCGAGGCGACCGCACGCCGCGAGCCGTTGCGCGCGGCTCGCGGCCGCCGGTTCCGTGACGAAAGACGGCTGATGCGTGCGGGTCAGGCGCGCTGCACGGGCTCGGTCGCTTCGCGCCGATCGGCCGACGTCCATTCGTGGCGCAGCAGGCCGAACGCATCGACGTCCTTGGTCTCGCCCTTCGCGACCCAGCGTTCGCGCAACCGGCCTTCTTTCTGGAACCCGAGGTGCAGCAGCAGCCGCTGCGAGGCGCCGTTGCGCGGATCGACCTCGGCCTCGATGCGCCGCAGGTTCATCGGTCCGAAGGCGCCCGCGAGCAGGACGCCGAGCGCCTCGCGCATGTAGCCGCGCGACCAGTGCGCACGGCCGAGCACGTAGCCGAGTTCGGCGCGCGCGCTGCCTTCGTCGTGGCGAAACACGAGGCAGGTGCCGATGGCCCGCTCCGAAGAGCGCTCGACGACGACGAGCTGCAAAGCCGTTCCGGTGGCCTGGATCGCTTCCATCCGGTCGAACCACGATGTGCCGTCGTTCGGCGTCCGCCACGTGGCATAGGGCAGGAAGCGCGTCACCGCGTCGTCGCCGTTGACGTCGCCGAGATCGGCCAGATCCTTGGCTTCGACACGGCGAAGCAGCAGGCGACGGGATTCGAGCGGGCCGGGATCGATGAGGGGCATCGGAATGTGAGTCCTTCGGAGCCGAAGAGGACCGGTGAGGCGTTGCAAGCGGTCGACTGTATCGACAAGCAACGGCCGCTCCGCGGGACCCCTTTGGGCATTTCTCTTGCTGCACCAGCGTTTCGGGTGTGCAGCCCCAAGGTGTCAGTCCGTGTCGTCGGCACATACGACCAGGTGGAGGAAATCGATTCTGCAAATGGGTGCATGGAGGCGTCGGATCGGACAGGTGATCGTTTGCGTCGCATGCGCGCTCGCGCTGCCACAGGCCGCTTGCGTCGAGCCGCTGAAGATCCTGTTCGTGGGCGATTCGATCACCGTCGGCGGCAACCGCGACCGCGACGAATCGACCTATCGCGTTCCGCTGCAGGCGCTGATCCGTGCGACCGGCGTCGCGGTCGACTACGTCGGCACGCGCGAGCAAGGTCTGCACCGCGAAGCGCGCTGGCCGCCCGGCTTCGACCCGCACCATGAGGCCTACTACGGCGCGAACACGGGCTACGTGCGCGACCAGCTGCGCGCGCACCTCGGGCACTTCGCGGTACCGGACATCGCGCTCGTCCATCTCGGCACCAACGACCTCGGCAGCAGTGAACTGATCGAACCGCTCGAAGACATCATCCAGATGCTGCGCCAGCGCAACCCGCACGTGGTCGTGCTCATCGGCCAGCTCGCGCTGCACGACTGGAAGGCACCGTGGCGGCGCTTTCGCGTCGCCCGGATGGTCGACCGCCTGAACATGCCCGAGGCCCCGGTCGTCGCCGTCAACCACTTCGAGGGCTGGGTCGAAGACCCGAAGCGCGAGGAGGCCGACACCTACGACTGGATCCACCCGAATCGGCGTGGCCAGTCGCGCATGGCGCTGGCCTGGTTCGCAGCGCTGCGGCCCTATCTGAAGGGCTTGTCGGCGCCGGTCTAGACAGGTGCGTGGAGGAAGCTCGGAGTACGTGTGCCGGAGAGGCCGTCCGCACGCATCGCGGCCTATCGATGGAGGCGATTGCGCAGGCGCCGGGCGAGCGTCATCGCCTGTGCGACCACCGGCGTTCGGTCATGCCATCGATGGTCGTGCACGTCAGTGCGCGAGCGGCGTTGGAAACCCAGTTGCGGCAACGCCAGCCGCGTCACGATGTCCGGGTGGTCACGGCGAAACCAGGAATAGGCACCGTCGACATGCATCGGCCCGCCGGCGGGATCGCCGCCGCCGCGCGCGAGGATCGCCTCCAGGTAGGCGATGACGCGCGGCACGACATCGGCGTTGAAGCCGATCATGTGCGCAAAGCGAATGCCCTTGTCCGACGGAAACGCCTCCATGTCGCGAACCGGCACGCCGAACGTGTCGTGCCCGCCATAGAACATGCCCCATTCGTCGCGGCGCAAGCGCTCGACGATCGTGCCGATGCGCGGCAGCAAGTCGCGCGAGAAGTTCAAGTCGTCCTCGCAGATCAGCAAGGGTCGGCCCGGTTCGGCGGCGCGCAAGGCACCGAGGTGACTGAGGAAGCAGCCGAGCGTACCGATCGATGGAAAGCCGTGGGCGTCATCGGGACGAACCGCTGAGAAGAGGCGTACATCGGCGTAGCTCATGCCGACCGCGGCGAGCTCGCGTCCGAAGTCTTCGCGTCGATCGGCACGCGACGGCAGGTTGATGACCTGGATGTCGAAATAGGAAAGCGGGTTCAAGCGAGTCAGTCTCCGGAAGGCAAGGGGCGGGCGCGCTGGGCGCGTCCGCCTGCCCGGCAAGCCCCATGCCTCGGGACCTCCCTTCGCAGGCCCCTTCCGCTTCGTGAAAGCACTGCTCCGGAGAAGGACTTCGACGCTGTTTCAGTTCGTTTCGAAAGGTCGACTGAACTGCTGCAATAGCACTTGCCACGACGGGGAACCGATCACTAGACTTTGCGTCTCAAGTTCGTGCATGGAGCAGCGGGTGGACCCGAAGAAGGCTCCGGCGAGTCCTCGACTCGTGTGGAGGATGACAGCGGATGCGCCGATGGGCGAGTACCTCGAGCTCGTCCCGAAATCGGCTTACGACACCGAGGGTCCTGCCCCCGCGCCGAAGAGAGTCCTGCACCCGGAAATTCGGGATCCGATCTATCGCACGCCGCTGCAGGCGTCGTCTGCCGAAGGTGCCGCCGACGATTCGCCGACCTCGGCGTCGGGCCCGTCGCTGCTCGAGCGCCGTGCCGTGCCGCGAGCACCGATGGCCGTGCCCGCATCGGCATCGGTCTGGGCGACGACATCGACATCACGCGAGGCGCCGGCAGAGAGCACGGAGGCACCGGCAGTGCGCACACGGGTTCTCAATCCGGGCAAGGTGCCGAGCTGGCGCGCGTCCTCCTACGACCTGCTGACGGGCTGCACCGTCAGGGATGTGACGGACACGATCCCGGGCGAGATCTTCGACGAGCTGTTCAGCTCGAACGTCACGGCCCGAACCGTCCGCCGGCGTCGCTGAATCGTTTTTCTTCTCTTCGTTGCATCGCGGTCATGTACTGCCGCTTTCGCGCGGATGGATCTCGACGTTCGGCAGAGCGCTGAGCCGTGGCGCCGCATCGCCGAGCGATTCTTCCGGCCGAGCCTCAGCCGGTCTCATCGATTCGCGCGCTGCTCGCCGAACGGGATGCCTCGCTGCGGAAGTCGCTCGAAGGCTATCTGCACGACTTCGGCATCGACGTGCATGCGGTGACGGGCTATCGCGCGCTGAGCGCCGAGCTGGCGGTGTCGACGTTCGATGTGCTGTTGGTCGATGCCGGCCTGGCCGGTGCATCCGCCTCGGACACCAGCCGATCGCTGCGTGCGCGCAGCGAAGTGCCGCTCATCCTGCTGCTCGACGACGGCGCTTTCGCGGCGCG
>JBDSAB010000485.1:0-9454 GCA_039922395.1 Caldimonas sp. | reverse complement strand
TTGATCATGGGAGTCCGAAATGCAGGACGCATCGCCGGCACGGGCTGGCGAGGCGCGGGCACGCCGAAGCGCTGACGCGCGGGCGTGACGAAGCAAGGCGGCGCGCGGCCGGCGCTGGTTTTCGGAGCTCTGAAATCGGCCGACGGAGGCGTCGGCAGGTCTAGCGGCGAATCAGGCGAGCGCGCGCGAGGCGGCAGCAGCGACCTGGGAGGCAGTGGGCTGGGTCATCTTCGTCCTCCTTCGGTGGATTGATTCGCGGGACGACGACATCGCCCGAGGGGACGGCATCGTCATCGACGCCGGGCCGCGAGTCTGGCACAAGGCGGCGACTCCGGTCAACGCGATCGTCGCGTCGGCACGTCGCCCGCGCGGCGTGCCGCCTTGCATCCGATCCGATGCGCCGCACATGGGCATCAAGGTCATTGCCGACCCGTATCATCGCCGCGACCCCGGCCCTGGCGGCCGGTTCTCGAAGGAGACATCGAATGAGATCACTGGCCTTCGCACTCGCCCTCGTCGTCGCCGCCACGGCGACCCTCCCGGGCGTCGCTGAAGCGCGCCGCATCGGCGGCGGCGGCGCCGTCGGCATGCAGCGCAGCCTCCCCGCGCGCACGCCCGATGCGGTTCCCGCCCGCCCGGCCGCGCCCGTCGCGCAGGCCGCCGCACCGGCGACCGCGGGCGCAGCCGCGGCGACCGCACCGCGCCGCTCGTGGATGGGGCCCATCGCCGGCCTCGCCGCCGGCCTGGGCATCGCCGCGCTGATGAGCCACCTCGGCATGGGCGCGGAGTTCGGCAACTTCATCATGATGGCGCTGCTGGCGGTGGCGGCATTCGTGCTGGTGCGCTTCCTGATGCGCCGCTTCATGCCGGCGAATGCGGCCGCGAACGGTGGCATGCAGCTCGCCGGCGCGGGCGCGTCGGCTGCCCCGGCGCCCGTCTCGTTTCCCGACGAGCGACCGGCGCAGTACCGAGGCCTTCAGGCCGCCGACGGCGCCGCGCGCGAGCCCGCTTCCGGCAGCGCACCGCTGGTGGCGCCGATCGCCGCGGCGAGCCTTCCCGCCGGCTTCGATGTCCCCGCCTTCGAGCGCATCGCCAAGATGATCTTCATCCGCATGCAGGCCGCGAACGACAGCGCCGACCTCAACGACTTGCGCGCCTTCACGACGCCGGAGATGTTCGCTGCGATCAAGCTCGACCTGCAGGATCGCGGTGCCGCCGCGCAGCGCACCGACGTCGTTCGCGTCGACGCCGAAGTCCTCGACGTCGCCGGCGAAGCCGATCGTCAGGTCGTCAGCGTCCGTTTCCACGGCCTGATCCGCGAGGAAAGCGACGGCGTCGCAGCGCCGTTCGACGAGGTCTGGCATCTCGTCAAGCCGGTCGACGGCAGCCGCGAGTGGGCCATCGCCGGCATCCAGCCCACGGTGCCCGCACTCGCCTGAGGCCAGCCCCGCCCGACAATGGAGCGCCGCCGACAAGGCGGCGCTTCTGCTTGATGCCGATGCTTTTCATGCCGATTCGTCGAGCCGGGCTCTCCGTCGCGTTTGTCTCGCTCGCTTTCCTGACCGCGTGCGCGCGCCTGCCTTCGCAAACCGACGCGACCGCGGGCGACGTCATCGCGCCCAACGCCAACCTCGTCGTCGAAGGCATTCCGCCGGTGCCCGCGAGCATCGCTACCGCGGTTGCGCGCTACAACGACTTTCGCGGCCATCGCTTCGTCGCCTGGCACCCGACGCGGCCCGAAATGCTCGTCTCGCATCGCCGCGCCGGCGCGGACACGACGCAGATCTTCCGCGTCACCGGGCCGCTCGCCGAAGCGGAGGCGCTGACCGATTTCGCCGAGCCGGTGCGCAAGGCAAGCTACGAGCCGCTGGCCGGCAGCCACATCGTCTTCGAGCGCGGCATCGGCGGCGACGAGGCGTCGCAGCTCTACCGCCTCGATCCGGCGACTCGGCAGACGACCCAGATCACCGAGGCGCGCGAGCGCCACGACATGCAAGGCTGGCTGCATCGGTCGAGCCAGCTGCTCTACTTCTCCTTGCCGCTCGACCGCACCGCGCAAGCGGGCCGGCGCGAGCAGATCTCGCAGACGCTCTGGTTGATGGATCCGATGCGACCCGCGCAGCGGCGCCGGCTCGCCGAGCTGCCCGGCGGCGGCTGGGACGTCGGCTCGATCTCCTGGGACGACACGACGATCGCGCTGACGCGATCCATCTCGGCCACGCACTCGGAGATCTGGCTGCTCGATCTCGCCACCGGTTCGAAGCGGCAGGTCCTGCCCGGCGCCGGCGAGTCGCCCGCAACCCACACCGCTTCGGTCTGGAAACGCGATGGCTCGGGCTTCTTCTTCATCAGCGACCGCGGCGGCGAGTTCCGCGAGCTGATGTTTCATCGCCTCGGCGACGGCAAGGCGCTCACCGTCAGCCGACGCATCCCGTGGGACATCGAGGGCGTGAGCCTCAACGCGAGCGGCCGCCTGCTCGCTGTGCTCGCCAACGTCGAGGGGCGCCGGGAGCTCCGCTTCTTCGACCCCGACACCTTCGACGAGCTGCCCACGCCGCGCCTGCCGGACGGGACGGTCGCGGTCGCCGAGTTCCATCCGCGCCTGCGGGGGCTGGCCGTCAGCTACGAGAGCAACTCGACGCCCGGCGTGGTCGCGGTCGTCGATCCGGCGAACGGCGCGGTGCAGCGCTGGACGGCGCCGTACGCGCCGCCGGGAATCGACCTCGCCGCCTTCGGCGTGCAATCGATCGTCCGCTGGAAGAGCTTCGACGGACGCGAGATCTCGGGGCTCCTCAGCACGCCGCCGGCGCGCTTCAGCGGCCGGCGCCCGGTGCTCATCGAGATCCACGGCGGCCCGGAGAGCCAGGCCGGGTTCCGCTTCCTCGCCAGGACCAACTACTTCGTCGAGGAGCTCGGCATCGCCGTGATCCGGCCGAACGTGCGCGGCTCCTCGGGGTTCGGCAAGACGTTTCTGTCGCTCGACGACGGCATGAAACGCGAGGATTCGGTCAAGGACATCGGCGCCCTGCTCGACTGGATAGCCCGCCAGCCCGGCCTCGACCCGGCGCGCGTGATGGTCTCCGGCGGCAGCTACGGCGGCTACATGAGCCTGGCGGTGGCGACGAACTATGCCGATCGCATCGCCGGGTCGATCGACGTCGTCGGCATCTCGAACTTCGTCAGCTTCCTGCAGAACACCGAGAGCTATCGGCGCGATCGGCGCCGGGTCGAGTACGGCGACGAGCGCGATCCGGCGATGCGCGACTTCATGCTTCGCATCGCGCCGCTGACGAACGCGGCGCGGATCACCAAGCCGCTCTTCGTCGTCCAGGGCAGGAACGACCCGCGCGTTCCCTACACCGAGGCGCAGCAGATCGTCGCCAAGGTGCGCGCCAACGGCACCCGGGTCTGGTACCTGCGCGCCGAGAACGAGGGCCACGGCTTCGCCCGCAAGGAGAACGCCGACTTCCAGTTCTACGCCATGGTGCTGTTCATGCGCGAGACCCTTCTCAGGTAGCACCGTGGCGGCAGCGGAAATCCTCGCCCTCGGCGAGGCGATGGTCGAATTCAACCAGACCGGCGCGGCGGACGGGCGGCTGTACCTGCAGGGATTCGGCGGCGACACCTCGAACTTCGCCGTCGCCGCCGCGCGCCAGGGCGCGCGCGCGGGCTACCTCTCGGCGCTCGGCGACGACGTCTACGGCGCCCTGCTGCGCGCGATGTGGCGCGAGGAAGGGGTCGACGACAGCGGCGTGCGCAGCGACGCCGATGCATTCACCGCCGTCTACTTCGTCACCCACGACGACGCCGGCCATCACTTCAGCTTCTTTCGCCAGGGCTCGGCGGCGAGCCGGATGAGCGCGGCGCACTTGCCGCACGCGCAGATCGCGGCGGCGCGCGTGCTTCACGTCTCCGGCATCTCGATGGCGATCTCGGCGCCAGCGCGCGAGGCGTGCTTCGCGGCGATCGCTAGCGCACGCGCGGCCGGCGTGACGATCTCGTTCGACACCAATCATCGGCCGCGGCTGTGGTCGCTCGCGCTCGCGCAGGAAACGACGGCGGCGGCGATCGCGGCCTCGGACATCTGCCTGCCGAGCTTCGACGACCTCGCCGTCCTGACCGGACTCGACGCGCCCGAGGCGATGATCGAGCATTGCCTTCGCCTCGGCGCGCGCATCGTCGCGCTGAAGCACGGCGCGCAAGGCGCCTGGCTCGCCGAGGGCGAGCGCCGCATTCGCATCGCGCCGCATCCCTGCCGCCCGGTCGACGCGACCGGCGCCGGCGATGCCTTCGGCGGCGCGTTCGTCGCCCGCCTCGTCGCCGGCGACGACCTCGAGAGCGCCGGCCGCTACGCCGCCGCGGCCGCCGCGCTCGCGACCGAAGGCTACGGCGCGGTCGCGCCGATCCCGCACGCCGCGCGCGTTCGCGAGGCGTTGCGCGCTGCCCGAGCGCCTACTTCTCGGCCGCCGCCTTGAGGTTGGCCAGGCCGGCTTCGAAGTCCTTGCCGATCATCTTGTCCATGTCGACGAAGACGCCCATCAGCTTGCTCACGAACGGTGCCGGGCCGCGCATCTGCCAAGTGACGTCGGTGCCGGAGTCGGCGCGCCGCGCAAGCGTGAAGTCGGTGACGTTGTGGGCTTCGAACGGGCGCAGGAAATCGAGCTGGATGACGACCTTCGACGGCACTTCCATCTCCTTGACCTCCATCCGGCCGGCGCCGACCTTGCCCGACCCGTCCCATGCGTAGACGGCGCCCGCTTGGCCCGGCGGGCCGCTCAGGGTGCGCTTCATCGCCGGGTCGAGCTTTTCCCACGGCGACCACGCCGGCCATTGACGGAAGTCGACGATCAGGGGATAGACCTTCGCGGGCTCGGCCTTGATCGCGATGCTGCGCTGGACCGTGAAGTCGTCGGGCCGCGTCGCCGCGAAGACGAGCACGCCGGCGACGAGCAGGACGACGACGATGGCGATGGTCTTCCACATGAAGTGCTCCTTGCGTGATGTGTCGTGGGCGGATGAAAGTGGCCAGCCTGCTTCACGCCGGCGCGGTCGGCCCCTGAAACGACCCGGCGCGGTACGTGAGGACGAGCGTGTCGCGATGGCCGTAGCCCTCGAGCGGCTGGATCGGCGTGCTCTCGTGGATGACGCGCGCGTCGTCGAGGACGAGCGTCGTCCACGGCTCGAGCATGGTGAAGCGAAGGCCCTGCGGCCCGTCGGCCGAGAACACGCGCGTTTCGCCACCCTTGACGCCCTCGCGTCCGACGAGGACGACGGCGACGAAGTCGACGCCGTCGCGATGCGCGCCCTCGGGCGTCGGCCGGCCGATGCCGTCGGTGGTGTCGATGCGGAACTGGTGTGCCTCGACGAACCAGGGCTGCGCTCCCCGGAGCCGGGATGCCAGCGAAGCGCATGCACCCACCATGCCGCGCCACGCCGGCGCGGCGAGCACCGCGCCGTCGATCGGCTCGAACCAGCGCTCGAGACCGCCGTGCAGCGCGTTGTATTCGATCGGCTGCCAGTGCGCGCGCTGGGCCACGAGGCGAATCTCGCCGGCGTCGCCCACGAAGCTCGCGTGGCGGCGGCGCCGATAGCGGCCGCCGTCGCGCAAGTGGGCATCGAGCGGCAGCGCCTCCCACGACGGCCTGAGCGCATCGAGCTCCGGGACGCTCGTGCCCGCGAAGCGGGCGAAGTCGCCCGGCGCGAGGACGGCGTGGCCCTGGCCCGCGATCGCGGCGGCGAGGCCGTCGGGCGCGGTGGTCGGCGCGCTGAGCGCAGCAGCGCTCATCCGCCCCGGCGCGAGCGCGCCAGCGCCGCGCCTTGCGCGAGCGCCGCGAGCTTGGCCTCGGCGACCTCGCGCCGCATCGGCGCCAGGCCGCAGTTGGTGCACGGAAAGAGGCGATCGGCCGAAACGTAGCGCAGCGCCGTCGCGATCGTCTCGGCGACCTGTTCGGGCGTCTCGATCACGTCGGAGGCGACGTCGATGACGCCGACCATCACGTCCTTGCCGTCGAGCAGCCGCATCAGCTCGGCCGGCACGTGCGAGTGATAGCACTCGAGCGAGACCTGATCGATGCGGCTCTTCGCGAGCGCCGGAAAGACCTGTTCGTACTGGCGCCACTCGGCGCCGAGCGACTGCTTCCAGTCGACGTTCGCCTTGATGCCGTAGCCGTAGCAGATGTGCACCGCCGTCTTGCAGGCGAGCCCGCGCGCGGCCCGCTCGAGCGCCTCGATGCCCCAGTCGGCCGCGTCCTGCATGTAGACGTTGAAGGCCGGCTCGTCGAACTGGATGATGTCGACACCGTCGGCGACGAGCGCGCGCGCTTCCTGGTTCAGCAGATCGGCGAAGGCCAGCGCCATCCGGATGCGGCCATCGCGGTCACCACCGAAATAGCGGTCGGCGACGGTGTCGACGATCGTCATCGGGCCGGGCAGCGTGAACTTCAACTTGCGCTTCGTGTGCGCGCGCGCCAGCTTCGCCTCGCTCTCGTGCACACGGCCGGCCAGCCGCAATTCGCCGACGACCTGCGGCACCATCGCGTCGTAGCGGTTGTTGCGGATGCCCATCTTGACCTTGTGCTCGAAGTCGATGCCCTCGACCCGTGCCAGGAAGCCGTGCACGAAGTGCTGGCGCGCCTGCTCGCCGTCGCCGACGATGTCGACGCCGGCGTCCTCCTGGAGCTTCAGCCAGAGCAGGGTCGCATCGGCCTTCGCGGTCTCGAGCGCCGGCCCGCTCGACTGCCAGCGCGGCCACAGCGTTTCGGGTTCGGCAAGCCAGGCCGGCTTCGGCAGGCTGCCCGCGATCGCGGTCTCGAACATCGTGTCTCCCCTGTCGTTGTCATTCGATCGACGCGGCCGGTGCAGCGGCCGGATCCGCAAGCACGCGCACGCGCGCATCGCCGACTTGCACCACCTGGCCGGCGCGCACCTTGCAGGTCTTGCGCAGCTCTTCGCGGCCGTCGACCTGGACCCGGCCTTCCGCGATCATCGCCTTCGCGCCGCCGCCGCTCGCCGCGAGGCCGGTCGTCTTCAGCAGCGCGTCGAGGGTGATGTAGTCGCCGCGCAGCTCGAGTTCGAGCGCCTTCATCGGGCCGCGTCCGATCCGGCGCCTGCCAGCCCGAATTCGCGCGCGAGCAGCCCATAAGAATGGCGTCGGACCGCCGGCTGGTGCGCCCAGGTGTTGACGACGAGCTCGTCGAGCTCGAGGCGGCGCGCAAGCGCACGCAACGCCTCGCCGACTTCGCCGGCGGTGCCGACGAACGCCTTCGCCCGCATGCCCTCGATCGTCGCCAGCTCGGCGGCGTTGAAGCCGCGCGCGGCGATCTCGTCCGGTGCCTGCAGCGGGCCGAAGATGCCGCGCCCGCGATCGACGCGCCAGCGGTCGCGCGACAGCGCATGGTGCTGCGCCTCCTCGCGCGTGTCGGCGACGAGCGCCCAGACGCAGATCGTCGCCTGCGGATGCGGATGGCGTTCGCTTGGTTTATAGAGTTGCCGATAGAGAGCAAGCGCCTGCTCGACGCCCTGCCCGTCGGTGAAGAAATACGCAAACGCGTAGGGCAGCCCGAAGTGCGCCGCCAGCTGCGCGCCGTAGTCGGAGCTGCCGAGGATCCAGATCTCCGGCGCATGGGGGCCGAGCGGGTGCGCGGTGATGCCGAGATGACTCGCCTCCGCGGTCCAGGCCTGCAGATCGCGCACCTGTTCCGGAAAGGCCTCGGCCGCCGCATGCGCGTTCGGGTTGAGCGCGCGCGCCGTCCGCATGTCGCCGCCCGGTGCGCGGCCGACGCCGAGGTCGATGCGGCCCGGCGCGAGCGCCTCGAGCACGCGGAACTGCTCGGCCACCTTCAACGCGCTGTAGTGCGGCAGCATCACGCCGGCACTGCCGATGCGGATGCGTTCGGTGCGCGCCGCAATCGCAGCCATCAGGATCTCGGGCGCGCTGCCGATGATCGTCGGCAGGCCATGGTGCTCGCTGAGCCAGAAGCGCGCGTAGCCGAGCCGCTCGCAATGCTGCGCGAGATCGAGCGTGTCGCGGATCGCCGCGTCCTCGCTGCCCCCGGCCAGCGAGACCGACTGGTCGAGCACCGAGAGTCGAAGGTCGGCCATGCGTTCAGCCATGCGGATGGGTGGGATCGATCCAGCGCACCAACTCGGGCCGCTCGACCGGCTCGATGTCGAGGTTCACGGCAACCGCCTCGCCGTCGCTGCGGACCAGCACGCATTCGAGCGTCTCGGTCGGGCTCGCATTGATCTCCTGGTGCGGCACGTACGGCGGCACGTAGATGAAGTCGCCGGGCCCGGCCTCGGCGGTGAATTCGAGCGACTCGCCCCAGCGCATGCGGGCACGGCCGCGCACGACGTAGATGACGCTCTCGAGATGGCCGTGGTGGTGAGCACCGGTCTTCGCGTCCGGATGGATGTGCACGGTGCCAGCCCACAGCTTCTGCGCGCCCGTGCGCGCGAAATTGATCGCCGCCTTGCGGTCCATGCCGGGCGTCTGCGCGGTGTTCGGATCGAGCTGATCGGCGCCGACGACACGCACGCCGTCACGCTTCCAGCGGGCTTCCGGCGTGGAGCCGGCTGCAGGTTGAGACATCTCGGCTGACTCCTTCGGGGACGTCGATTCTGGTCCGATTGCAAGCACACTGCACGCTCGACGCAGCCCGTGAAGGACGATGCGTCATGTACAATCAGCGCACAGTTATACGCAAGACAGTGGTTGTTCGTGATTCCTCTATTCCTTCCGCGGTTCCGCGGTGGGCTCGCTAGAAAATCCCCTGATCGTGTCTGAAGTGTCGCTGCATGCGCCGCATGTGCTGCGCATCATTTTGGCTATAGATAGGATCCGTCCATGACGACCCAAACCGGTACCGTGAAGTGGTTCAACGAGAGCAAGGGCTTCGGCTTCATCGCTCAAGATGCGGGCGGCGCTGACCTGTTCGCGCACTTCCGGGACATCCAGGGCGCGGGCTTCAAGACCCTCGTCGAGAACCAGCGCGTCGAGTTCGAAGTCAAGCAAGGCCAGAAGGGCCTGCAGGCATCGAACATCAAGGTGCTCTGAACCCCTGAGAGGCCGCAAGGCCTTGAGAGAACCGCGGCCCTGCCGCGGTTTTTTTTCGTCCGCTGCGGATCGATCCGCAGCCGATTCCCGGCCTAACATGGCGGCCCGACGTCCGGGCGAATCGAGGAGGCACGATGGATTCCACAGCGCTGCGCAACCACCAGATCCGCCTGGCGGCCCGACCGGTCGGCCTGCCGACTCGCACCGACTGGAGCTTCACCGAGGAAGCGGTGGCCGAACCCGAAGCCGGCGGCGTGCTGATCAAGACGCTTGCGCTGTCGCTCGACCCGGCGATGCGTGGCTGGATGAACGAGGGCAAGAGCTATATCGCGCCGGTCGGCATCGGCGAAGTCATGCGGGCCGGCGGCATCGGTGTCGTGGTGGCGTCGAAGAGTCCGG
>JBDSAB010000484.1:0-3225 GCA_039922395.1 Caldimonas sp. | reverse complement strand
GGACTGGACGGCACGAGGAGGCGTTGCCTCTGGCAGCGCCGCGGCCTGCAAGGCCGAACCTGCCTTCGGGCGGCCGTGCGGCAGGTTCATGCCTTCACCTCCTCGAACGTGAAGACGGTGGCGATCTTGATCAGCAGGAACTCGAGGATCAGGCCGACGAAGCCGATCACGAAGATCGCGATGATGATGTTCGCGACGTTCAGGTTGTTCCACTCGTCCCAGACCCAGAAGCCGATGCCGACGCCTCCCGTCAGCATCTCGGCGGCGACGATCACGAGCCAGGCGGTGCCGACCGCGAGGCGCACGCCGGTCAGCATGTATGGCAGCACCGACGGGAACAGGATCTTGGTCAGGATCTTCCATTCCGACAGATTCAGCACGCGGGCGACGTTCATGTAGTCGCTCGGCACGCGCTGCACGCCGACCGCGGTGTTGATGACCATCGGCCAGATCGAGCAGATGAAGATGGTCCAGATCGCGGCCGGGTTCGCGCCCTTGAAGACGAGCAGGCCGATCGGCAGCCAGGCCAGCGGCGAGACCGGCCGGAGCAGGCTGATCAGCGGGTTGAACATGCGCGACAGGAACTCGAAGCGGCCGATCGCGAAGCCGGCCGGGATGCCGACCGCAGCGGCGAGGCCGAAGCCGAGGCCGACGCGCTGCAGCGAGGCCAGCACGTTCCAGCCGACGCCCTGGTCGTTCGGCCCCTTGCTGTAGAACGGATCGCTGAAGACGACGAGGGCCTGCTGCCAGACCTTGAGCGGCGACGGAAAGCCGGTCGTGCTGCGCAGCGCGATCAGCTCCCAGATCAGGACCAGCACGCCGAAGCCGAGCAGCGGCGGCAGCACGCGCAGCCAGAAGGCGCGCAGGTCGCGCGGCAGCCGGGCGACGGGCGCCGCGGCCTTCTCGGCCGGCGCGGCGACCGGCATCGGCGAGGCCGATCGCGCCAGCGTCGACGACGTCGCGATGGAGGTGCCCGCCTTCAGCGGGGAATGAAAAACGGCGCTGACCATCGTGCGCTCCTCAGGCCGCGACCTGGACCTTGAACGACTCGGCGTACTTCTTCGGGTCGCGCCCATCCCACACCGTGCCGTCGATCAGCTTGGCGCTGCGCAGCGGCTCCTTCGGCACGCTGACGCCGAGTTGCGAGGCGGCCTGCTTGTAGAGATCGATCTGGTTGATCTGCTTGGCGACCGCGAGGTAGTCCGGGTGCTCCTTGAGCAGGCCCCAGCGCTTGTGCTGGGTCAGGAACCACATGCCGTCCGACAGGTACGGGAAGTTCACCGCGCCGTCGCTGAAGAACTTCATGTGGTTCGGGTCGTCCCAGGTCTTGCCGAGCCCGTTCTGGTAGCGCCCGAGGATGCGCTGGTTGATCGCGTCGACGCCGGTGTTGACGTAGCTCTTGTCGGCGATCGTCTCGGCCATCTTCATCTTGTTCTGCAGGCCGGCGTCGATCCAGCGGCTCGCCTCGAGCACCGCCATCATCACGGCGCGCGCGGTGTTCGGGTTCTTCTTGACGAAGTCGGAGGTCGTGCCGAGGACCTTCTCGGGATGGTCCTTCCAGATGTCCTGCGTCGTCACCGCGGTGACGCCGATGCCGTCCATGATCGCGCGGTGGCCCCACGGCTCGCCGACGCAGAAGCCGTCCATGTTGCCGACCCGCATGTTGGCGACCATCTGCGGTGGCGGCACCGTGATGACCTTCGCATCGGCCATCGGATTGATGCCGGCGCTGGCCAGCCAGTAATAGAGCCACATCGCGTGGGTGCCGGTCGGGAAGGTCTGCGCGAACGAGTACTCGCGCTTCTCGCTCTTCATCAGCTTGGCGAGCGAGGCGCCGTCGACCGCGCCCTTGTCGGCCAGCTTCTTCGACAAGGTGATCGCCTGGCCGTTGTTGTTCAGCGTCATCAGCACGGCCATGTCCTTCTTCGGGCCGCTGACACCGAGGTGCACGCCGTAGATCAGCCCGTACAGCACGTGCGCCATGTCGAGCTCGCCGTTGACGAGCTTGTCGCGCACGCCGGCCCAGGACGCTTCCTTGCTGGGGATGATCTTGACGCCGTACTTCTCGTCGAACTTCAGCACCGAGGCCATCACGACCGACGCGCAGTCGGTCAGCGGGATGAAGCCGATCTTGACTTCCTTCTTCTCGGGCGCATCGGAGCCGGCAGCCCAGACCCGCGGCGTCGTGCTCGCCAGCGCGGCCACGGCGGCCGTCGCGACCGTTCCCTTGATGAAGTCGCGGCGCGGCTCGCTCATCAGATCCTCTTTGCTGTGCATGAACATCCTTCGACTCGAAAAACACCAAGGGCGTCGCGACCGCCGACCGCCGCGTCGTCGCGGCAGCCGATCGATCGGACGCCCTTGTCCGAACCCACTGTGCGGCCGCGTCGTTGCGGCCAGCTGTGCCGAAAGAGACGCACGACGCGTGCCAGCCGAAATTCAACGTTCGGGCGGTATTTCGATGCTGCACTGCACCAACTGAAAGCGCGAAGGCCTTTCAGCCGCTTTGCGCTGGTGCGATGCGCTCTCCGGACCGGCGCATCTGCGCGCTGTTGATCGTGGTCTAACCGATCGCTGACGTATCGCGCGATCGCTTCTCGCGAAGGGCGGTCCGAGCGTCGATCAACCGCGAACGCGGAGCAGCTCCTGCGCATCGATCACGCTCTGCGCGACGTCGGCGAGGCGCTTGCCGCGGTCCATCGCCAGCTTGCGCAGGCGCTTGTAGGCGGCGTCCTCGTCGAGGCCGGCCTCGGCCATCAGCACCCCTTTCGCGCGCTCGATCAGCTTGCGGCCGGCGAGCTGCTGCTCGGCCTTGTCGAGCTGCGCGCGCAGCGCGGCTTCCTGCTCGAAGCGCGCGATCGCGACCTGCAGCACCGGTTCGAGACGCTCGGTCTGCAGACCGGCGATGACATAGGCGCTGACGCCGGCGCGCAGCGCGCGCTGCATCGGCGCGCGACTGCCGTCGTCGGTGAAGACGACCACCGGCCGCGGGTTGTGCGCGGACAGCGTGGCGAGGTTCTCGAGCGTGTCGCGGGTCGGCGATTCGCTGTCGACGATCACGACGTCGGGCAGCAGCCGCTGGACGACGTCGTGGATCAGCGTCGCCGACGCGATCACGCCGACGACCTCGTGGCCCTGCCGCACCAGCTCGTCGCGGATCGCCTGGATGTGGCGCGCGCCGTCGTCGATCAGCAGCACGCGCAGCTTCTGCAGCGGGGAATCGTG
>JBDSAB010000483.1:0-5308 GCA_039922395.1 Caldimonas sp. | reverse complement strand
CGCGCCATCTGCGACGAGATGCCGGGATCGCGGTAGCCCTCGAACGCCTGCCACTGCGGATAGCCGCGCTTGAACAACGGCGCCGGCATGCGCGCATCCTTCGCCGCATAGAGCCGGCCGCCGGCGGCATCGACCGCGGCGTCGAGGCGCCCGAACAGCGCCAGCGTCTCGGCGCCGCGATTCGGGAAGTCGAGCGCGAGCGTGGTGCCGGCCATCGGGAAGCTCAGCAGCCCGGCCGGCGGGCGCTCGCCGAAAGTCTTCAGCACCGCGAGGAACGAACCGGTTCCTGCCTCCGCAACCATCGCCAGCAGCTCGCGCGTCGCATCCTCCTGCACGGCCGCCGGCACCACGCACTGATACTGGTAGAAGCCGCGCGGCCCGTAGATCCGGTTCCAGTCGCGCACGCCGTCGAGCGGATAGAAGAAGCGCCGGTAGTCCTGGCGCGCCGGCTGCCGTGCATGGCGATGGGCGCGCCGGTAGAGGCGGTTGAAGGCCCGCACCGACAGCGGCGTGACGAGAGACAGCGGCGGCGTCAGCGGCACCGCGCGCGCACGCGCCGGCGGTGCCGGCTCGGTCGATCCGGAATGGCGGCCCGCGAAGAACAGGCCGCGCGCCTCGGCGCCGGACGCCGGCCCGCAATCGATCCACGACACCGTGTACTCGTGCGTCGTCGAGGCTGCGCTCGACAGCGCGAAAAACTCGGCGAGCGAATCGAACGGCGTCGCCGTCGCATCGATCCACGCGCCGTCGACCGGCCGCAGGCGCATCGTCACGGTCGCGATCAGGCCGGTCAGGCCGAGGCCGCCGACCGTCGCCCGAAACCAGTCGGCCTCGCGTTCCGGGCCGCAGACGATCGTGCGGCCGTCGGTGCGCAGCAGGGTCAGCGACTCGACGTGCTCGCCGAACGTGCCGGCGCCGTGGTGGTTCTTGCCGTGGACGTCGTTCGCGATGGCGCCGCCGAGCGTGACGTAGCGGGTGCCCGGCGTGACCGGCAGGAACCAACCCTGCGGCAGCGCGATCTCGATGATCTCGTCGAGCGTGACGCCGGCTTCGCATTCGAGCCGGCCGGTCGACCGGTCGAACGCGATGAAGCGGTCGAGATCGCGGGTCGACCACAGCACGCCCGATTCGTTCAGGCAGACGTCGCCGTAGCTGCGGCCGTTGCCGAACGGCAGGGCCGGCTGCCGGCTGGCGGCGACGACCGCCGCTGCGCGCGAACGGTCGGTCAGCGCGACGACATCGTGCGGCGCACGCGTCAGGCGCCCCCAGGACGACACCGACTGCATCACCACGGCATCGATCCGGCTGCCATCACCGCGATGAAGGCCGCGATCGTGGCCAGGCTGATGCCGTCGCTCAGCGCGAAGACGACCGGGTCGTCGTGCATCTCGCCGCGGTGCGCCTTGACCCACATCCGGCTGATCCAGTACAGCAGGATCGGCACGGTGAGCCAGATCACGTCCTGGTTCGGATAGAGCAGCGCGATCGACGTGCCGTTGATGTAGAGCGCCATCACGACCACCGCGGCGAACCCGGAGACGATGCCCAGCATCTCGACCAGCGGCAGGTCGGTGATCAGGTAGTCGCGCCCCTGCGTCCCGTGCCGGCCCTGGGCGAGGAGCACCGAGACCTCGGAATAGCGCTTCACGAAGGCCAGGCTCAGGAACAGGAACAGCGAGAACGCGAGCAGCCAGAACCCAGGCCAGATGCCGACCGCCGCGCCGCCGGCGAGGATGCGCAGGGTGTAGAGGGCCGCGAGCGTGAGGGCATCGACCAGGATCTTGCGCTTCAGCAGGAACGTGTACAGCAAGGTCAGCCCGAGATAGATGTCGAGCCAGACCGTGAAGGCCGGCCCGACCTGCCAGCCGATCCAGAGCGCCGCCAGCAGCAGTGCCGCACAGACCCAGAGCCCCGCCTGCGGCGACAGCGCTCCGGACGCGAACGCGCGCAGGCGCTTGCGCGGGTGGTGGCGATCGGCCTCGAGGTCCATCAGGTCGTTCAGCACGTAGACCGACGACGCGCACAGGCCGAACGCGAAGAAGGCGAGCAGCGCGCTGCGGATCAGCGCGACCTCCTCGATCCGGTGCGACGCGAGCAGCGGCAGGAAGACGAGCAGGTTCTTCGCCCACTGGTGCAGGCGCAGCGCGGCGACCCAGCTGCGCAGGCCGGCGCGCCCGTCGCTGAATTCGCGCTCGATCGTCGCGACCCGAGCGGCCGCGCTGCGCACGCCCGGGTTCGGCGAGACCAGCACCGCGCGGCGCGCCTGCGCCCACACCGGCACGTCGTCGCGCGAGTTGCCGGCGTAGTCGAAGTTCTTCGCACCGAAGCGCTCGACCAGGATCGCCGCCTTGCGCTCGGCCGAAACGTTGGTGACGCCGTCGCTCGCGATCACTTCGTCGAACAGGCCGAGGTGGTCGGCGACCTGGCTGACGAAGGTCGAATCGGAGGCGGAGCACAGCACGATGCTGCGTCCCGACGAGCGCTCGCGTTCGATCCAGGCGATCAGCGCTTCGTCGTACGGCAGCTTCGCGATGTCGAGGGTCACGCGCTGTGCGACCTGGCGCTTCAGGTGCGCCTTGCCGGCGTACAGCCAGCCCGGCAGCGACAGCAGGTGCTGCGGCGCGGTAGCCAGCAGCTTCAAGGTCGACTCCTGCAGCAGGTCGGAGCGCAGCAGGGTGCCGTCGAGATCGATGACGAGCGGAACGCCCGTCATGATCGCAAGGCGGCGCCGGTCAGCTCGGCCAGTCGCGTGCCGAGGCGCAGGCTCTCGGAGATCGAGCGGTCTTCGGGGTAGTAGTGCGAGGTGTCGGCGAGGAAGAGGCCGCGGATCGCGCTCTGCATCGGCGGCAGGCGCTCGAAGAAGCCGGGCGTGCAGACCGTCTGCGCGTAGTCGTAGCGCGACGCGGTCGACGCGATCACGTCGTCGGCCGAGAAGTCGGGCCGGATCGCCTTCAGGGCCGCGACGGTCTCGTCGATGAAGGCCTGGGCTTCGCGCCGGTACTTCGGGTGCGTCTGCGGCATGTAAAACGGCGCGTAGAGGATCGTGCTGCCGTCGAGCGGGTTCAGGTTGGTGTATTCGATCAGCCCCGGGATCTCGATCCGCCGGTCGTTGATGTTCATCCAGAAGTTGCGGCTGAACGGTCGCTTCAGCTTCAGCAGCACGCAGACCACGCCGACGTTGCGGATCGCGGCGATGCGTGCCTTCTCGTCGGCCGGCAGGTCCGGGATCAGCGGCACGAGGTACGGCAGCGGGATCGTCGAGACCACCGCATCGAACCGGCGCTCGACACCGCCGACGCGCACGCCGACGATCCGACGCTGGTCGCCGACCGGAACGCTGAGGATCGCCTCGACGCCGGTCTTCAGCTCGATCGTGCCGCCGAGCGTCTTCAGCCGCTCTGCGACCTGGCCGAGCAGCAGCTCGGAGCCGCCTTCGATGTAGCCGAGCCGCTCCTGCAGCAAATTCCGGCGCGACAATGCGACGCGTTTGATCCGTGTTCCGAGCCAGGCCGCCGAGAGGCTGTCCTCCAGCTCGTAGAACTTGTAGTGGAAGAGACTGCGCCAGAGGACATCGAACGCATGCGGCCCGAGCCAGCGCCGCAGCCAGTCGGTGGCCGGAATGGCGTCGTAGGGGCGCCAGTCGGTGATCGACTTGGCGCGCAGCACATGCAATCCGTAGCGCACTTTCTCGAGCAGCGACAGGGCCGGAAACTTCAGCAGGCCGAGCGGGTGGCCCCAGTCGTAGAGCCGCCCGTCGTAGAAGAAGCCCATGTGGGTGTCGCGCCAGCGCAGCCGGTCCTCGAGGCCGAACTCCTTCAGGTAGGCGAACGTGCATTCGTCCGGCGCGCAGACGAAGTGGTAGTAGCGCTCGAGCCGGGTGCCGTCGAAGTCGAGATGCGCCGACATGCCGCCGATCCGGTCGTCGCGCTCGAACACGGTGACCTTGACGCCGCGCTTGGCCAGTTCGTAGGCGGCCGCGAGCCCCATCGGCCCGGCGCCGACGACTGCCACGCTGTATCCGGACCGGTTCTTGGTCATGTGCCTCGGAGGGGGAAGAAAAGGAGGAAGGAAGCTCCTGACTGGGCTTTCCCGGCTGCCGCGCGTCGCGCCGCCCTCAAAGATAGCAATAGACGTGCCGAGGAGGGTTTCGTTCCCTCCACCGGCAACCGATGACAGCGCCGCGCACGTCGCGGGGCCGCTGGACGGCGCTCGCGCTCTGGCTGCTGCTGGTCGGCCTGTCGACGCGGCTGCTGGTCAGTGCGTGGCGGCGCCACGTGCTGCTGACCGACGAATCGCCGCTGCTGTACCACGCGGCGACGCTCGGCTTCAACTACGTCGACTTCGGCTTCGTGCGGCGCGGGCTCGGTGGGACCTTGCTTCATCTGTTCGGCGAGAACTGGCTGCGCGGTGCGGCGATCTTTCATGTGCTTTCGGCCGCCGCGGTCGCCGCCGCCGCCTGCGTGCTGTTCGCGCGCATCGTGCGGCCCTGGCCGGAGCGCGCCGCGTTCGCGGTGCTGCTGATCGCGCTGATGATGCGCTGGGCCGAAGACCCCGGCCGCACCGATATCGCGGTCGCCGCGCTGCTCGGTGTCGCGGCATTGGCGGTCCTGGCCGGGCGGCCGATCGCTGCCGCGCTCGCCGTCGCGGTCGGCCTGTTCGTCCACGAGACCGGCTTCGTCTTCGGGCTGCCGCTGCTCGCCGGCCTGTGGCTCGATCAGGGTCGCTGGCGCGCGATCAAGCTGCGCGGCAGGGTGGGCGTCGCGGCGGTGCTCGGCCTCGCGCTGCTGCTGTACCTGATGTTCGACCGCCTGGCGCGCGCCGATGCGCAGACGATGGTCGAGGTCGTGCGCAGCCACTTTCCGCGCCACGACTACGTCGATTGGGCGATCTACTTCGCGGTCGGCGGCGCGCGCGGCGTGCAGACGTCGCTGTGCCAGAACGCCGGCGATCCGACCTACGCGCTGCACGTCGGCAGCGGGCTGCTCGTGATCGGGCTCTTCGTCGCGATCTTGAAGCGGCCGGGCGCCCCCGGCTGGCCGGCACTGCTGCTGGTGTCGCTGCCGCCGTTCCTGTTTCTCAGCGTCGTCGCGAACGACATCTCGCGCTGGACCGTGCTGGCGGCCTTCAACATCTGGCTGCTGTGTGCCGCCGGGTCGGCCCGCGATGCGGCCGCCGGCCGCTCGGCGGGCGCTGACCCGCCGACGCGGACCGCAGCGCTGTCCCGGCGGCAAAGGCCGCGGGGCTGGCGCGTCGCGCTGGCGCTGCTGGTGATTCCGCTGATTCATCCGAAGACCTGGCCGATCGAGGA
>JBDSAB010000482.1:0-2909 GCA_039922395.1 Caldimonas sp. | reverse complement strand
CGATCGGCAGCGGACGTGGCACAGCGCCCGCTGCAACGGCCGAGGGTCAGCAGCTCGTCCCATACCTGCCATCCAGGTCGCTCATCTTCTGGCGCCGCAACGACCGATATAAGCTGGAGCCCGTGGTTTCGCACGCTGGCTGCGGCCGGCAGCAACCGCCTGCATTGCTGACGTTCATGCCACTAGTCGCAGGACCAAACCCGGTCGGCTCCTGGCGGCCAAAGCGGCCGCCGGCGAACAGCGGTTGATCGGCATGCCACTCTTGAGATCGGTCGTATCTCAACGTTCTTCGGAGGTTGCGACGGCCATCTCATTCAAGGCGGCAGGCGCTCGGTTAAAGAATTAAACTGACCTGTCCCAGGATCCTTGCCGGAAGTTCCTACTACTAAGCGGTACTGAAATTGGGGACAGGGTCACCCTACCAAGGGGCGCTAGACATTCGCCGGGGTATCGGGCGCAGTCGGACCGTCGACACATCCACCAGCAGCGAGCACCTGAACTTCCAGTTTCGAGGCTGCTGCCTGTCGAGCGCTTGAGCGCGCTGGACACACTTTGCCGAGGGGGGCGAAGTCTACATGCCGCTGTAGTTTGGCCCGCCGCCCCCTTCGGGCGCGACCCAGACAATGTTTTGGGTCGGATCCTTGATGTCGCAGGTCTTGCAGTGCACGCAGTTCTGCGCGTTGATCTGCAGCAGATCGGTGTTGTCCTCGTTCTTCACGAATTCGTACACGCCGGCGGGGCAGTAGCGGGCTTCGGGACCACCGTATTTCGCGAGGTTGATCCGGACCGGCACGCCCGCATCCTTCAGGGTCAGGTGCGCCGGCTGGTTCTCGCCGTGGTTGGTATTGCTGATGAACACGCTCGAGAGGCGATCGAACGTCAGCACGCCGTCGTGCTTGGGGTAGGTGATCTGCGGGGACTCCGATGCGGGCTTGAGCTTGAGGTTGTCGGGCACCGTGTTGTGGATCGTCCAGGGCGGCGCCTTGATGCCGAGCTTGGGCAGCAGCCACAGCTCGATGCCGTTCATCATCGACGACAGGTACAGGCCCTTCTTCATCCACTGCTTGGTGTTGCGCGACACCTCGAGCTCTTCGAACAGCCAGCTCTTCTCGAACGCCGCGGGATACGCCGTGAGTTCGTCGTGCTGGCGCCCACTGGTGGCGGCGGCGAACGCCGCTTCAGCCGCCAGCATGCCGGTCTTGATCGCGCCATGGCTGCCCTTGATGCGCGCGAAGTTGAGGTAGCCCGCCTCGCAGCCCACGAGCGCGCCCCCGGGGAACACCGTCTTGGGCAGACTCATCAGCCCACCGCAGGTGATGGCGCGAGCGCCATAGCCGATGCGCTTGCCGCCTTCGAAAATGCCGCGGATCGCGGGATGCGTCTTCCAGCGCTGCATTTCCTCGAACGGGCTCAACCACGGGTTGCTGTATTCGAGCCCGGTGATGAAGCCAACCGTGACCTTGTTGCCTTCGAGGTGGTAAAGGAAGCCGCCGCCGTAGGTCTTTGCATCCATCGGCCAGCCGAGGGCGTGGATCACGTGGCCGGGCCTCGCCTTCGACGGATCGATCTCCCACAGCTCCTTGATGCCGAGCGCGTAGGTCTGCGGATCCTTGCCCGCATCGAGCTTGAACTTCGCGATCAGCTGGCGGCCAAGCTGGCCACGCGCGCCTTCGGCAAAGATCGTGTACTTCGCGCGCAGCTCCATGCCGAGCTGGAAGTCGCCAGTGAGCTCGCCGTCTTTGGCGACACCCATGTTGCCGGTCGCGACGCCCCTCACGCTTCCGTCGTCGTTGTAGAGCACCTCCGTCGCCGCGAAGCCGGGGAAGATCTCGACGCCCAGGCCCTCTGCCTGCTGCGCCAGCCAGCGCACGACGTTGCCCAGGCTGACGACGTAATTGCCTTCGTTGTGCAGGCTCTTCGGGATCAGGAACTGCGGAGTGCTGAGCTTGCCGGTCCGGCTCAGGAACAGCATCTCGTCGCCGGTCACGGGCTGGTTCAGCGGCGCGCCGAGCGCCTTCCAGTTCGGCAGCAGCTCGGTGAGCGCACGCGGATCCATGATCGCACCGCTGAGAATGTGCGCGCCGGGCTCTGAGCCTTTCTCGAGAACGACGACCGAAATCTCCTTGCCTTGCTCGGCCGCGAGCTGCTTCAGCTTGATCGCCGTGGCCAGGCCAGCGGGGCCCCCGCCGACGACCACGATGTCGTACTCCATCGCTTCGCGCGGGCCGTGCTGGGCAAGGTTTTCTGGTGTGGTCATGCGGCTTACTCGGAATTCTCGCTACGGCAACGCTCTGCCCTGCAGGGCAAGCGCTCCGTGCGCATCATCTCAGTCAGCGTTGTCTGCTTCGTTTTTTTTCATCGACAGCGCGTGGGCGTGCGCCAGCGCACATACAACGCTTCTTTTTAGGTCCATCTTGGTACTGCACCCCGGACCCATCGATGCGCAACCGCCTGCGAGTTGCGAGTTGCTGAAGCGCAACCGAGTTGCTCGAACGCCCATCGAGAGGAAATGTCTGTGACCCACACCGATCCCTATAACCTCGGTCTCGACAAGAACGACGCCAACCACGTTCCCTTGTCTCCCCTGAGCTTCATCGCGCGCACCGCCTTCGTCTACCCCGACCGTGTGGCGATGATCCACGGCGACTGGCAGATAACCTGGAAGGAAAGCTATGCCCGCTGTCGTCGCCTGGCCTCGGCGCTCAAGCGCCGTGGCATCGGCGTCGGCGATACCGTGGCGGTGATGGCGCCCAACGTGCCGGCCATGTACGAGGCGCACTTCGCCGTGCCGATGATCGGCGCGGTGTTGAACGCCTTGAACATCCGCCTCGATGCCGAGGCCATCGCCTTCATGCTGCAGCATGGTGAAGCCAAGGTCCTGATCACCGATCGCGAGTTCTCTGCCGTCA
>JBDSAB010000481.1:0-15696 GCA_039922395.1 Caldimonas sp. | reverse complement strand
GCGCGCCAGCGCGAGTCGCTGTACCAGCGCGAGAAGCTGGCCGCGCTCGGCTCGCTGCTGGCCGGCGTCGCGCACGAGCTGAACAACCCGCTCTCGGTCGTCGTCGCGCGCGCGGTGCTGCTCGAGGAGCAGGGCAACGCGGCGACCCACCACGCGGCGCTGAAGATCCGCACCGCCGCCGAGCGCTGCGCGCGCATCGTCCGCACGTTCCTCGCGATGGCGCGCCAGCAGCCGCCGCAGCGCGGGCCGGTCGCGATCAACGATGTCGTGTTCGCCGCGTTCGACCTCGCCGGCTATGCGGTGCGCAACAGCAACATCGAGGTCCAGCTCGAGCTTTCGCCCGACCTGCCGCGCCTGCGCGCCGACGCCGACCAGCTGCACCAGGTGCTGCTGAACCTGATCATCAATGCGCAGCAGTCGCTGCAGGACCGGCCGCTGCCGCGCCGCCTGCACGTGACGAGCCGCTTCGATGCCGGCACCGACCGGCTGATCGTCGCGGTCGCCGACAACGGCCCGGGCATTCCGCCCGACCTGCGCGTCCGCGTGTTCGAACCGTACTTCACGACCAAGCCGACCGGCGTCGGCACCGGTGTCGGTCTCGCGGTCAGCCTCGGCATCGTCGAGGCGCACGGCGGCACGCTGACCGTCGATTGCCCGAGCACCGGCGGCGCGGTGTTCACGATCGCGCTGCCGGTCGGCGCGGTCGGCGCCGACAGCGCCGATGCGCTGCCCCCGGCACGACCGAGCGCCGATCGGCGCAGCGTGCTGGTGGTCGACGACGAGGCCGAGATCCGCGACATGCTGACCGAGATCCTGACCGGCGCGAGGCATCGCGTCGTCGCGGTCGGCTCGGGCCGCGAGGCGCTGCAGCGCCTGGCCGCCGGGCACTACGACGTGATCTTCACCGACATGCGCATGCCCGAACTCGACGGCCGCGCGCTCTACCGCGAGATCGAGCTGCGCTGGCCCGACCAGGCCGAGCGCGTCGTCTTCGTCACCGGCGACACGCTGACCGCGAACCTGCGCGACTTCGTCAAGGAGACCGGCCGGCCGGTGATCGAGAAGCCGTTCCTGCCGAGCGACGTGCGACGCGTCGTCGAGGAGATGGCCGTCGACTGAAGGCGCGGCGTTGCCGTGAGCCTTGATGGCGCGCGACGTGCGAGGCCGACGCGGACCTCAGCCGACGATGCGTTCGGCCAGCCGCACGAGGCTGCGGTCGCTGCCCGCCGGCCCGAGCAGCGAGAGCCCGAGCGGCGCGCCGAGTCGGCCGCCGAGCGGCAGCGACAGTTGCGGAAAACCTGCGAGGCCGGCGATGCAAAGCATCCGGGTCGCCTGATTGCGGTAGTCCTCGAGCCCGGCTTCATCGGCCGTGACGAGCGGGGCGACGTCGGGCATCGTCGGCATCAGCAGCACGCCGTCGTCGCCGAGCAACTTGGCCAGATGGATGCGAAATTGCGCGCGAAATGCATTGGCTTCTTCGACTTGTGAATCGGTGACCTCGCGCGCCCACGCGAAGCGTTGGGTCACGCCGGGCCCGAGCGGCGGGGCGAAGCGTTCGATCAGCGCGCCGTCGGTGCGCCACGCCTCGCGGCCCTGCAGGTAGCGAAAGCTCCAGTACATCGATTCGAAGTCGTCGAGCACCACTTGCAGCGGCGTGGCGCTGCCGAGCAAGGCCTCGACGCGCTCGCGCGGCGCGCGCTGCGCCTCGAGAACCTCGGGCGAGAGCAGTGCCCACACGTCGGTCGGCGCCAGCGGGCGCAGGCGGTCGACCGGCAGCGGCGCCGGGTCGGCGCCGAGCAGCACGTCGGCGACGCGCGCGAAGGTCGGCACGTCGCGCGCGAACCAGCCGCACGTGTCGAAGCTCGGCGCCAGGTCGAGAACACCCTGCAGGCTGATCCGGCCGTGCGTCGGCCGCAGCCCCACCAGCGCGCAGTGGTTGGCCGGCGCACGCACCGAGCCGCCGGTATCGCTGCCGAGCGCGAAATCGCAGAGGCCGTGCGACACCGCCGCGGCCGAGCCCGACGACGATCCGCCGGTGATGCGATCGGGCGCCGCGCCGTTGACCGGCGAACCGAAGTGCGCGTTCTGCCCGTTCATCGAGAACGCCAGCTCGTCGGTGATCGTCTTGCCGACGAAGCGCGCGCCGGCATCGAGCAGGCGCTGCACGGTCGGCGCCGTCGTCGTCTTGATGCCCGACATCGCCAGCAGGAACGGCTGGCCGCCGCTGGTCGGATAGCCGGCGACGTCGAAAAGGTCCTTGACTGCGAACGTCAGGCCGGCGAGCGGCCGGCCTCGGCATGCGGTACGACCGCGTCGGGGTACGGCATGAATGCGCGGGCGGCGTCGCGGTTGGAGACCATGGCGACTTGATCTGGTTCGTTGCGTTGCGAAGCACGTTGCGCGCGCAGTGACGCGCTACTCGATCTGCAGGTTGCCGTCCTTCACGATCTTCGCGAACTTGGTCGTCTCGCTCGCAATCAGCGCAGCCATTTCGGTCGGCGAGCTGCCGAGTGGCTCGCAGCCGCCGTTCGCCATTGCGGCGGCGAACGCCGGCGACTTGATGATCTTCAGCATCTCGCCGTTCAACCGATCGATCACCGGCTTCGGCGTTCCGGCCGGCGCGAGTACGCCGTACCAGGTCTGGATGTCGAAGCCCTTCAGGCCGGCTTCCTCGAGCGTCGGCACGTCGGGCAGGAATGCCGAGCGCTTGTGCGCGGTCACCGCGAGCGGCAGCAGCTTGCCGTTCTTCAGAAACGACCACTGCGCCGTGATGCTGTCGAACGACATGTTGACCTGCCCGCCGAGCAGGTCGGCGACGAGCGGCGCGCTGCCCTTGTAAGGCACATGCAGCAGCGTCGTGCCGGTCTGCTGCTGGAACAGCGTGCCGATCAGGTGCTGCGCGGTGCCGTTGCCGTTCGAGCCGTAGCTGAGGGGCGCCTTCGCCGACGACTTGGCGAGCGCGATCAGCTCGGCGATGGTCTTGACCGGCGTGACCGCCGGGTTGACCGCGACGATGTTCGGCACCGACGCGACCGTCGTGACCGGCACCAGGTCCTTCTGCAGGTCATACGACAGCTTCTTGTAGACGCTCGGCGCGATCGTGTGGTGGACCGCGCCCATCAGCAGCGTGTAGCCGTCGGGCCGCGCCTTCGCGACGAAGTCGGCGCCGACCGTGGTGCCGGCGCCGGGCCGGTTCTCGACGAGGACCGGCTGGCCCAGGCTCTTCGACAGTGATTCGGCCAGGGTCCGCGTCACCAGGTCGGTCGTGCCGCCGGGCGGGAACGGCACGACGATGCTGATCGGCTTGGTCGGGTAGTCCTGCGCGTGCGCGATCACGCCGGTGGCGGCGATGGCCAGGCCGATGCAGGAGCGAATCAGGGCCTGCGGATGGATCGGGAAGTGCGGCATTTCGTTCGTCTCCAGTCGTTGTGAGTCTGTGGATGCGGTCGTCGGGCTGCGCGTCGTCAGCCGGAGCCGACCGCTCGAGCCAGCCATGCCGCGACCACCGGTCCGGCGATCACCGCCCAGCACAGGGCCGACATCGCGAGCGCGGTGAAAACCGCTGCGCTGCCCATGTCCTTGGCCTGACCGGCGAGCGGATGCCGTTCCGAAGAGATGCGATCGACGGTGGCCTCGATCGCCGAGTTGAGCAGCTCGACGACGATCACGAGCAGCATCGACAGCACGATCACGAGCCGGTCGAGCGTGGGCACCGGCAGCAGCACCGCCGCAGGCAGCAGCAGCAGGAACAGCAGCACCTCCTGCTGGAACGCCGCCTCGTGGCGCGTCGCATGGCGAAAGCCGGCGATCGAGTAGCGCAGGGCGCCGGCCAGGCGGGCCGGGCCGATCGACGGACGAAGTTCGTGCTTGGCGGTCATCGCGAGGTTCCTTCCGATCCGCATTTTCCGGGAAGCTGGCCTGCTCGTGCCGGCTCGTCGTGCGAACCCGCGGGGTCGTTCACGGCGCACGCCGTCACGGCTGGCGTGTCGCGCCGGTCACGAGTTGCAGGTACAGCTCGGAGGCCCGCCGCGTCTGCGGGCCCGGGCTGCCGTCGCCGATCACGCGGCCGTCGACGCGCGTCACCGGCGTCACGCCGCCGAGCGTGCCGGTCACGAACGCCTCGTCGGCCGCGTAGACCTGCGCGAGCGTGAAATCGCACTCGCGGGCGAGGTGGCCGGCTGCCGTCCAGGCGTCGATCACGTTGCGCTGCGTGATGCCCTTGAACGAATAGGCGCCGGTCGAGGTCCACAGTTCGCCCTTGCGCACGATGAAGAAGTTGGTCGAGTTGCAGCTCGCGACGAAGCCGCGCGGGTCGAGCATCAGCGCCTCGTCGGCGCCGGCATGGATCGCCTGGATCAGCGCCTGGATCAGGTTGAGCCGGCTGTGCGAATTGAGGCGCAGGTCGAAGACGTCGGGCCCGCTGGTGCGGAACGTCGAGGTGAAGAGCGCGAGCCCCTTCGCCTTCGACTCCGGCTTTGGCGCCTTGTACTCGGCGACGATCACGACCGTCGCCTTGCCGATCACGAATCGCGGGTCCTGGTTCGGCGTGCGCTTCAGGCCGCGCGTCACCATCAGGCGGATGTGCGCACCGTCGGTCATGCCGTTCTTCGCCAGCGTGTCGTGCAGCGCCTGCGTCAGCTCGGCGCGGCTCATGCCGATGTCGAGCGCGATCGAGGTCGCGCCTTCCCACAGGCGGTCGAGGTGCGCGTCGAGGCTGATGAGGCGGCCTTGCACGAGGCGCAGGCCTTCCCAGATGCCATCGCCGAGCACGAAGCCGCTGTCGAACACCGAGACGCTGGCTGCGTTCCGCGGCACGAAAGCGCCGTTGACGTAGACCAGCACGC
Source organism: Caldimonas sp. (assembly GCA_039922395.1). Classification (GTDB taxonomy): domain Bacteria; phylum Pseudomonadota; class Gammaproteobacteria; order Burkholderiales; family Burkholderiaceae_C; genus Schlegelella_A. The sequence continues at coordinate 10,852 of JBDSAB010000481.1, read as the reverse complement.
CGTCGTTGCGCGGATCGGCGACGTAGCCTTGCGCGCTTTCGCCGGTCGAGAGCGGGTTGGGGGTGGGAGCGGCGGTCATGCGGTCTCGCTTCGGCGCATCAGGTCGGTGGATCGGACGGCGCGCCGAGCTCAGAAGTCGAACTCGCGATGGCGTTCGAGAAACGCCTGCGTGCGCGGCTGTGTCGGTTGCTTCAGCACCTGGTCCGGCGTGCCCTGTTCGTGGATCACGCCGTCGGCGATGAAGAGCACGCGATTTGCGACGTGGTAGGCGAAGCCGAGCTCATGCGTCACCAGCAGAAGGGTGCGGCCCTCCTCGGCGAGCGAGCGGATCACGCGCAGCACCTCGCCCACCAGCTCCGGGTCGAGGGCCGATGTCGGCTCGTCGAACAGCAGCACCTCCGGGTCCATCGCGAGCGCGCGGGCGATCGCGACGCGCTGCTTCTGCCCGCCCGACAGGCGCGCCGGGTAGGCGGGCGCCTTGTCGGCGAGGCCGACACGCGCGAGCTCGGTCTCGGCGCGCCGGCGCGCTTCGGGCTCGCTCTGCCCGCGCACCGTGCGCAGGCCTTCCATCACGTTGCCGAGCGCGGTCATGTGCGGGAACAGGTTGAACTGCTGGAACACCATGCCGACGCGCTGGCGCACCCGCGTCAGCTCGGCTTCGTCGTAGACCCGCCGGCCCGCATCGCCCTTGCCGGGCGCGGCGCGGCCAATCGCCTGGCCGCCGAGCTCGACGGTGCCGGCGCTCGGCCGCTCCATGAAGTTGAGGCAGCGCAGCAAGGTGCTCTTGCCCGAGCCGGACGCGCCGAGGATCGCGATGCGGTCGCCGGGCATCACGTCGAGGTCGATCCCGCGCAGCACGACGTGATCGCCGAACTGCTTGGTCAGGCCGGTTACACGCAGCAGCGGTGGCAAGCGGCCTTCGCTGTCGGCAGCGGGGCGGCCCGAAGTCCCAGGGCCGACGTGGAGGGCGGTCATGAAGGGATCGACGCGTACGGTGGTTGTGATGTGGAAACCGGCGCAGCAGGCGACGAGCGTCTGCAAGCTTCCCGATTGTGCCGATGCATCGGTGCCGCCCGTCCAAGTGACTCGTCGATAACGCGCTGGTAACGCGCTGACGGCAACCTCGTGACCGGAAACCCATGAACCGCATTTCTCGTTTGGAGGTCTCGACATGAATGCACACGTCCGACGATGGGTGTTGATACCGCTGTCTGTGCTCGCCGTCTGCGGGAAGTGTGCGCTGGCGCAAACAGTGCAGCTGGATGCGGAACGAATGCGTCGGGATGGCGTCGAGCGCAACGATGCGGCCGCACGAGCGCAGGGCTTTGAGCAGCAGCGACAAATGCAAGACCGCGAACGGCAGGCGGAAGAGCAGCGGCGTTCGCAGTCGAGCTCATCGACTGGTGGCGGTTATGCGCCCTCATCCTCGGGCGGCTACAGCGCGGGCTCTGGAGCCGGCGGTACCGATCTCAGGGCGCTAGGACAGACGATGCTGCGCGAGCCGCCGCTGCCGGTCGAACGCAACGTGCTGCTGGGCAACTGGCGCCTGGAAGGCGGTGGCCAGCAAAGCCGGGTTCTTGAGTTTGGCCTCACCGGGAAGGGCGCTACCCCTGGGCTCGGCGAGATGATGGGATTCATGAAGAGTATCGAATCCGGACAGTTGGCCTGCGATATGTCATTCGGGCGCGGCATGACCTTCACGCCCACGACATTCTCGGGCGGTGGGGCCGCCGGCATCGCAGGTGGACCCGTCGCCTACCGCAGTCGAAGAAAACAGGTCATTGCGGCGATACCCGGCGATAGCCGCGCGAACCCGATGCTCTTCGAAATCGTGCGCTCGGATCGCATCGTGTCAACGATCGGCGGCTGCGTACTGGTGCGGGTCGGTGCGCCTGCGGCCAATGCCGCAGCGAACGCGGTGACTGCACCAGGCAACGCGCGCACGGCGGCCGCAAAGTCATCGTTGCCGCCGGCAGCGGGCGCGATTCCGCAAGTGGCTGCCCTTGCGCCTCCCCAGCCACGGTCGACGCTGGCGCGCCCGTCACCGGAGGTCTGCCGCAACACGTTGCTCGACAAGCTCGGCACCGTCGGCACCAACCAGGTGAGGGCGATGTCCGACGTGCGCTTCAAGGAAGCCGCGATCGAAGGCAAGGTGCCGAATTCGAACAACCTGCGCATCGATCTGCGCGGCAGCGCCTGCGACGACCCGCGCATCAAGGCGACGCTGTACGATTTCGATGCGAACGAAATGCTGCGGTCGATCACCTACGTCTGGGACCGCCCGCCCGGGCCCGCGCCGGCGCCGATCTTCCAGGAACGCGTGACCCAGCTGTCGCGCTCCCACGCGCTGCCGCCACCGCAGACGCCCGGACGGCTGCAGGCCGACACCTCGTTGGGGCGCCTCATCCTGCAGGACATGCCGGAACGCAACCTGCTGCTCGAAGCGTATGCGGCGCCGAAGTAGCTGTCGGGACACCCGCCACGGGTACTGAAACAGCGTTCGCTGCCGGACGTCCTTGACATTTCCATCGGTTGCCATCAGCGTCGCCGACTTGCGGGTCACACCGTCCCCAAGCGTGGAGTGCTCGCGCCCTGTGACGACCTGCTGACCTGCAGAGGACCCGCATGCAAGGCCGAAGCGGTGCCGCCCTCTCCTCGGATGGCGTGTTGATCCACTATGACGTGCACGGGGCTGGGCCGGTGACACTGGTCCTCGTGCACGGCTGGTGCTGCGATCGTCGCTACTGGCGGCACCAGGTCGATCATCTTGCAGACCGGTTTACCGTGGTTTGCGTCGACCTTGCGGGGCATGGCGAGTCCGGACGTGACCGACAGCGTTTCACGATCTCGACGTTCGCCGAGGACGTGGTGGCGGTCGTGAAGCAGCTCGGAGTCGATCGGGTCGTCTTGATCGGACACTCGATGAGCGGCGGCGTCATCGTCGAAGCGGCGCGTCGCCTCGGATCTTTGGTCATCGGCCTGGTCGGCGTCGACACCCTGTGGAACGTGGACCAGGAGCGCTCAGCAGACGATGTCGCTGCGTTCATGGCGCCCTTTCGCGCTGACTTTCCAAAGGCGGCTCGTGGCTTCGTCCGCAGGATGTTTCCGCCGACGTTCGACGCAGGCCTGGCGGCAGAGATCACCTCAGGTGTAGCCGAGTTTCCGAGCGTGATCGGAACTGAAGCGCTCGAATCGTCGGTGGGCAACGGGGCAAACCTTCGGCAAGGGCTCGATGCGCTTCGCATCCCCATTGCGTTGATCAATTCGCCGTACTGGCAAACGACGAATCTGGAAGCGGCGCAGCGGCGCAGCATGGACGTCACGCTGATGTCCGGCGTGGGCCACTTCCTGATGCTGGAAGACCCGCCCGCGTTCAATCGAGTTCTTGACGATGCGGTTCGAAAGTTTCTTGCGGCGATTGACGCGGAACAACCGCGCTGAGGTCGCCGATGCAGTCCTTCTCCCGCTCTGGCCATCGAATCGCTTTCGAGGTGCACGGTACCGGCCGGCCGGTCGTGATGCTGCACGGAATCACGGTGAGCTTCGCGGGGAACTTCGGCCCGTCAGGTTGGATTCCGAGGCTCACGGCCGCTGGCTGCCAAGTCATCGGCATGGACTTTCGAGGACATGGTCAAAGCGACAAGCCGAGGGAAGTCTCGGCTTACGGAACTGACCATCTCGCTGGCGATGTGGCGGCTCTCCTCGATCACCTTGGAATTGAACGCGCCTCGTTGTTTGGCTACTCCATGGGAACCATGGTCGCATTGCGTCTGCTCCACCAGTTGCCCCACCGAATCGGACCCAGTGTCCTGATGGCGACCGGTGACGGGTTGATGGGGTTGCCGCCGTTCACCAGTGCCCATGTTTTCCCAAGGCTGGCGGAAGCCCTCGCGCGGCCTGAATATCCCGCCGACCTTCCCCAGCACGTGGCGGCGTACTGGACGTTCGCCGTCAAGGTCGGCGGGGATCGGCTGGCGTCCCATGCTGCGGCGCAGGCGCACTATCCGGCCGCAACCCACCAAGAACTGCAGACGATTGCCGCTCCTGTGCTGGTGGTCAGCGGAGAACTTGATCTTGTGCTCGGACGAGGCGCATCGCTGGCCAAGGCGATCCCCCTCGGAGAGTATCTGGAGGTTGCTGCGGCGGGCCACTTCGATCTGGGTCGAAATGAGCGCGCTCAGGCAGAAGCCACCCGATTTCTCTCACGAGCCTTCGGGGAGAGCTGAGCGCGGCGATGTCCCGTTTCCGGATCCTGGTCGTCGGCGGCTATGGGTTCTTCGGCCGGCGGCTGGTCGAGCGGCTGACGCGCCATTCGGGGCTGCACGTGCAGATCGGTCCTGGCCTGGCTTATCGGTGCGCCCCAAATGACGCAACACGGACCGATCCGGTTCGAGCTGCAGGCCGACGCCACATCCGAAGTCTGGACCCGGCACTTCCCTGGCAAGACGATGCAGTCCCGGCTGACCCTCGCCGGCGGTCGCATCGTCGAGCGACTCGGCGCCGCGCGCCTCGAGTTCGAGCTGCGCGGCAGTCCGCAGAAGCTCGAGATGCGGCTCGTCCGCCTGCACTTCCTCGGCGTGCCGTGCCCACGCTGGCTCATGCCCACGATCGTCGCCGACGAAACAGCGAGCGAGGGTCGTCTGTGCTTCGAGGTGCAAGCGTCGCTGCCGCTGGTGGGCCGGGTGACCCGTTACCGCGGGCACCTCGAGGTGCCTGGCTCGGGACGCTCTATCGCCAGAAGCGCCGCGAGCCGCCCAGACGCCGGTCGGTGCGCACATCGACGCCGCCCCCTTCCTCGTAGACCTGGCGGGCGCGCTCGGTGAGCTTGCGCAGGCAGGTCTCGAGCACGCGGGCCTCGTCGTCGTCGAGCGCGGCAACGAGGCGGCGATTGATCTCGGCGAGCTGGGGCCATAGGTCCGCATACAGCTGCCGACCCGCTTCAGTGACCGCGACCAGCGTGCGCTTCGGATGCCCCGGATCAGGCTCGCGCTGCACGAAGCCCTTGGTGTGGAGCTTGGCGACCGTCTGCGAGGTGCGGCCGGGCTCGATGCCGGAGCGCTCGGCGAGCGCCATCGGCGACAGCGGCCCGGTCTCGACGAGGGCCGCGACCAGCCGCCATTCGGTGCGGGCGATGCCGTAGCGGCCTTCGCAGAGGCGGATCGCCGGCGCGCCGCCGAGTCGCACCAGCAGCTTGAGCTGGTAGTTCAGCAGGTCGTCGTGCTCTTGCGGGTCGGCGAGTCGGCTCGGGGCAGTCATGACGGGTTTGTTTTCAACAATCGCGGGGTGCGCGCCTAGAGTCGAAAGATAGCGACATCACGCCGCCCTTGCACCCGGAATCCGCCATGCATGCTCTTCGCACGCTGCTCGTTGTTGTCGCGCTGTCGCTCGGCGCGCCGGCCATCGCCCAGACCTACCCGACCCGGCCCATCAAGGTGTTGCACGGCTTCGGGGCGGGCGGTGCGCCCGACGCTGCGCTGCGCCAGGTGGCGGTTCGACTCGAGCGCGCGCTCGGTACCGCGGTTGTCGTCGAGAACCGGCCCGGCGCGTCCGGCACGATCGCGGCGGCAGCGGTCGCGCGCGCCGATCCGGACGGCTACACGCTGCTCTTCGGCGTTGCCGCCAACCTCGCGGTCGCACCGGCGCTCGCGAAGCCCGCACCCTACGACCCGGTGACCGCGTTCACGCCGATCGTCGAGGTGGCGCGCGGCCCGTACGTCTGGCTGGTGCGGGAGGAGGCGCCGGCCCGATCGATGGGGGAGTTCGTCGCCTGGGCGCGCGCGCGGCCCGGCCAGTTGAACTACGCCTCGCCGGGCGAGGGCAGCGTGCACCACCTGGCGACCGAGATGCTCAAGCAGGCGGCCGGGCTCGACATCGTGCACGTGCCGATCACGACCGGGGGCATCTACGTGCCGCTGCTCGGCGGGCAGGTCGATGCGATGTTCGATTCGATGCCGGCGCCGCTGCCGCACCTCGCCGCCGGCAAGCTGCGTGCGCTCGCCGTGACCGGCCCGAAGCGCCTCGCCGCGTTGCCCGACGTGCCGACTTTGGCCGAGCAGGGCCTGCCCGGCATCGACGTCAACTCGTGGTGGGGCTTCGTCGGCCCGGCCGGCTTGCCGCGCGACATCGTGCTGCGCCTCAACGCCGAGGTCCGCAAGGCGCTGGCCGAGCCGGAGCTGGTGGCCGTGCTGGCGAAGATGGCGATCGAGCCGAGCCCGGGCAGCCCCGAGGCGTTCGGTACCTACCTGGCGCAGGAAGCGGCACGCTGGAAGCAGGTGGCGGCCAAGGCGAAACCGTAGGAAGTGCAACGCGGTTCGCGCTTGCGTGTCGTCATGCCGGCCGAGTGTCGGTGCCTCGCCACAGATGGGCGGGCGGGACCGAATGGGTCGAGTCGCCCGGGGTGTCGCACCTAGAATTTGCGCCGAACCTGCCATCGGGCTTTGAAGCCGCAGCTTCAAGCCTTTCTCGATCCACTCCACGACCATTGACATGAAACACCTGATCACCGCCATCGCCCTCGTCTTCGCCGCGGGCAGCTCGTTCGCCCAGGCCACGACGGCCGTCAAGGAAGCCGGCAAGGCGACCGCCGAGACCGCCAAGCAAGCCACCGAGAACGTCAAGAGCGCGACCACCAAGGAGCCGTCGAGCACGGTTCACAGCGCCAAGGCCGGCGTGCACAAGGCCAAGGCCAAGCGCCACGGCACCAAGGCCAAGGCCGCCGCCAAGGAAGCGGTCAAGTAAGTCGGGACCGCCCGAAACGAGGCCACCTCCGGGTGGCTTTTTTTTGGCCGCGCGCGGTCAGGTCACGAGCTTGAGGCCGAGGATGCCGGCCACCACCAGGCCGACGCAGGCGAGCCGGGCGACCGTCGCGGGCTCGCCGAACAGCACGATCCCGAGGAGCACGGTGCCCACTGCGCCGATACCCGTCCAGACCGCATAGGCAGTGCCGACCGGCAAGGTGCGCATGGCCCAGCCGAGCAGCACGACGCTGGCGGTCATCGCGGCGATCGTGCCGACGCTGGGCCAGAGCCGCGTGAAGCCCTCGGTGTACTTGAGGCCGATAGCCCAGCAGACCTCCAACAGGCCGGCAATGATGAGAATGATCCAAGCCATCGGCTTTCTCTCCAAGGTCTGGCACCGAAGCGTTCGGCGCTCGGCAAAGGGTCAAGCGTCCGAGCGGCCGAGCCGGCGCTCCAGCGCATAGGTGGCCTGCACCAGCGGGAACAGGCACAGGAAGAAGACCACCGCGATCACCGTGTAGGTCTCGATCGGATTGAAGTTCAGCGACGCCAGCAACTTGCCCTGCTGCAGCAGCTCGACGTAGGCGATTGCCGAGGCCAAGGTCGTCATCTTGAAGATCTCGATGCCGCGATTGGTCAGCGCCGGCAGCATGCGGCGCAGTGCCTGCGGCAGCACGATGCGGCGCATGGCTTGCGCGGATGTCATGCCGAGCGCCCGGGCTGCCTCGGCCTGTCCGCGGTCGATCGACTCGATGCCGCCACGGTAGATCTCGGCCGAGAACGCGGCCGAGTTCAGCGAGATGCCGAGCGCCGCCGCCGTCATCGGCCCGATCTGGAACGGCAGCAGGATCGGCAGCGCGTAATAGAACCAGAGGATCTGCACCAGCACCGGCGTGTTGCGGAAGAACTCGACGAACGCGGTCGCCGGCGCATAGACCCAGCGCGACTTCGCATGGCGGCCGAGGCCGACGACGAGGCCGAAGCCCATGCCGAGCACGACGCAGATCGCGAACAGGCGCAGGGTGCCGAGTGCGCCGACCCAGAGCACGTCGAGGTTCTCGAAGATCGGGGCGAAGTTCCAGCGATACAGCATGGCGAGTGCGGCGGCGTCGTGTCTTGCGAAGCTACCGGATCAGGCTGTCGGCCCGGGCCAGCACCGACGCGGGGATCGCAAGGCGCAGTTGCTCGGCGGTCTTCGTGTTGACCACGAGCTCGAACTTGGTGGGCTGCTCGACCGGCAGGTCGGCCGGTTTCGCGCCCCGCAGGATCTTGTCGACGACTTCGGCCGCGCGCCGGAACAGGTCGGAGAAGCTGGCCCCGTACGACATCAGCCCGCCCGATTCGACGTGCTCGCGCGAGCCGTACATCGCCGGCAACCGAGCGGCCAGCGCCAAGGCCTGGATCTGCTGGCGATGCGTATCGACGAGCGGATCGTTGGCGACGTACACGGCCTCGGCGCGTCCCTTCAGCGCGTCGAATGCCGGGGCGATGTCTTCGCCACGGCGAATCTGCATCGGGATCAGCTCGACCTTGAGCGCGCGCGCGGCTCCCTCGAGCTCTCGCACGTCCAGCAGCACCGAGGGCCCGCCGACGTTGGCGAGGACGCCCATGCGGGCCAGCCCGGGCACGACGGCACGCAGGAGCTCGAGCCGCTTGGCTGCCAGATCGGTCTGCTGGATCGAGAGACCGGTGACATTGCCGCCCGGGCGCGACAGGCTGGCGACCAGGCCCGCGCCGACGGGGTCGCCGGCCGCTGCGAAGACGATCGGAATCTCGGCGGTCGCCCGCTTGACGGCTGCGACGACGGCGGAGCCCGAGGTGACGATGACGTCGACCTTTCGCTGCACGAGTTCGGCGGCGAGGCGCGCCGCGACGTCGAGGCGACCTTCGGCCCAGCGATAGTCGATGGTCACGTTCCGGCCCTCGGTCCAGCCGACCTCGCCGAGGCGTTGGACGAAGGCCGCCACCCACCGGCCATGCGAGGCCCGGCTGCCCGGCACGAGGAAGCCGATGGTCCGCGTGCTCGTCTGCGCGCTGCTCGGACATGGCGCCCCGATCAGAGCCCCGGCAGTCAGGAGGACGATGCGGCGACGGGCGTTGTGCATGGGGTCGGTCGGTTGCGATGGCCGGCGCGCTCAGCGCGCCAACCCTTCGCCGCTCGTCGCGAGGCGCCGCTCGAGCAGGTGCACGAGCGTGCTCGCCGCATAGATCACGACGAAGTAGATCAGCGCCGTCACGGTGAACACCTCGAGCGGGCGGAACGTCTTCTGCGCGACCTCGTTGGTCTGGAACAGCAGGTCGGCGTACGACACGATCGCGACCAGGGTGGTCGTCTTCATCAGCTCGATCGCGCGCTCGAGAAAGGCCGGGATCATCCGCTTCACGGCCTGCGGCAGGACGATCCGGCGCATCACCTGGCGCGGCGTCATGCCGAGCGCGCGCGCTGCTTCCCACTGACCGCGCTCGACCGAGACGATGCCGCCGCGAAAGACCTCGGCGAAGAACGCGGCCGACTGGATCGAGAACGTCAGCACCGCGGCGACGTACGGCGTCATCTCGACCTTGATCAGGATCGGCAGTGCGAAGAAGAACCAGAACAGCTGCACCAGCGGCGGCGTGGTGCGAAAGACCTCGATCACGGCGCCGGCCGGCCAGGCGAGCCCCCTTCGCGGCGAGAGCCGCATCAGCGCGAGCACGAGCCCGAGCGGCACGCCGAACGCGAGCGCCGCGCCGGTCACCTTCAGCGTGTTGAGCAGGCCGAGCGCCAGCAGGTCGGCGTTGGCCCAGACCGGGGCGAAGTTCCATTCGTGCATCGCGCGTCGATTGTGGGCGACGCGGCGCGGCGCTGAAGTCGTCGGCCGCGCTCAGGCGCCGTTCGGCGAGCGGGCGAACCACTCGACCCAGTAGTCGATGCAGGCGCGGATCTTCGGCAGCCGCTGGCGCGCCGTTGCGGTGACGGCGTAGATCGGCACCGGCTGGGAGTCGACGAGTTCTTCGAGCACCCGCACCAGCCGGCCGGCGCGAACCAGCGGGTCGCCGACGAGCACCGCCAACCGGCCGATGCCGAGGCCCTGCAGCACCATCCGTGCGGCCATCGCGGTGTCGTTGGCGCGCCAGTGGCCGTCGACGGTCAGCGTGGTCTTCTCGCCGCCAGTCATGAACGGCCATTCGTTGAGCACCGGCGCCGCGCTGTTCGTGATCAGGCGGTGCCCGAGCAGATCGTCGGGCCGGGCCGGCAGCCCATGCTGCTGCACGTACGCCGGCGCTGCGTAGAGCGCACGGTCGAGGCTGCCGAGCTGGCGCGCGATCTGCAGTTCGGGCAGCCCGACCGAGGTGCGGATCGCGATGTCGATGCCGTCGCGCACCAGGTCGAGCATTCGATCGCCGACATCGAGGTCGATGCGCAGCGCCGGATAGCGGTCGCGCAGGCCGGCGAGCCCGGGGACGAGCAGGTGCTCGGCGATCACCGAGCTCGCGGCGATGCGGACGCGGCCGCTCGGCGAGCCGCTGCTCGCGGCGAACTCGCCCTCGAGCTCCTCGAACGTGCTCGTCAGGCGCCGGCAGTAGTCGAGAAAGGTCGCGCCTTCCGCGGTCAGCGCGAGCCCGTGCGTCGAGCGATGCAGCAGGCGCGCCCGGCAGCGCTCCTCGATGCGCGACAGCGCCCGCGAGACCTGGCTCACCGGCACGTCGCGTTCGCGCGCGGCGGCCGACAGCGAGCCGAGCGCGGCGATGCGCGCGAACAGCTTCAGGTCGTCGAAGGCCAGCCCGTCCATCGCTGCAATGGTAGGCGGCCTGCCTTTGCGCGCGCCGCAAGAGCGTTTTGAGGCGCGTGCCGTTTCCCGGGCGTCGGCCGATCCCTAGAGTGCTTTCACACCTTTAAAAGGAGTACGCCATGACAACCGACCTCCGCCCACTGCCCGATCGGCTGGACCCCGCGACGGTCGCGGCGCTTCACGACGCCGCTCGGCACCGCGCAGCGCAGTTGCGCGCCGAAGCGATTGCCGATGTGGCCGTCTGGTTGATGCGATCGGTGGTCGCGCCCGCGGTCGCGGGCGTGACGTCGTTGTTCAAGCCGTCGCGTCGGCCTTCCGACGGCGCCGGGCCATCCAGCCGAC
>JBDSAB010000480.1:0-6303 GCA_039922395.1 Caldimonas sp. | reverse complement strand
CGACGCTAACGGCTGCGTGTGGCCGCACGACGACGTCGGCATCGGCCTCAAGGTCGACCTCGACTTCATCGCCGAACACCCGTTGATCGAGGGGCCCTGCTACGTCTGAGGGGCAAGCCTTCGCTCCTCTTACGGTTGTGATCACATTCGGTCCCGATCGCGCCGCGACCTGCGGCGAACGTAGAGCCATCCGTGCCACCGAACAGATCGACGCCCCAGCCCCAATCTACAACGCGTTGGATCGTCTCCCTGTTGGAGACACGACACGGCGCCACTTCCATGGCGCAACCGCATTCGCGTCGTTCCAGACCCCACGGCGGGACGCCCTTGCCTAACGTTCGAGGTCGTACAAGGGCGACTCCTTCACCGCACAGCGAACAAAGACCCACGCCAGCCCGGCGCGCACCTGTTCCCTAGCAGCGTCTTGTCGATCACAGCTGACGCTCGCCACCGTGCGCCCGTAGCGATCGAGCGACACCGGCCGGATCTGAGCTGACTTGCGAAAGCACAGCGCCGAGAGATGCTGCTTACTTCGAGTACCGAAGGGTTGGCGCTTTTCAGGGGCGTCAACCTCGGCAAGCCGGACCATGACGGCCCGTTTGATCCCGTCATCGACACACTGGGTTGCCCGCTCTCGCGGATGGTTGATGACTTGATTCTCAAGTCTCGATGGGCATCGGTGCAGGGTTGTCCACGGCCGGCGTGGCGCCAGCCTCGCTCAGGCCTGCGGTGGGCAACCCCTGTGGCTCGGTTGGTCTGTTGTGCTGGTCGGCGTGCATCCTTTCGAAGTTGACGGGCGAGATGCGACCGTGCGCCGAGTGACGCCGGCGTGGGTTGTACCAAGCCTATTGCGCGGCTTCTCGGGCTTCGGCTCGTCGTTGCTGCTTGTGCCGGTGCTCGCGCCGATCATCGGGACGACGCGCGCAGTCGTCATCAGCACGCTGCTTGAGGGCTTGGCCACGATCATGCTGATTCCGTCGAACTTTAAGCATACCGACCGGAGCCGGTTGCTGGCGATGGGTTCGGCAGCATGCCTAGCCATCCCTGCCGGTCACTTTGCGCTGCTCACGCTCGACCCGACGTTCAGCAATCTCGCGATCAGCGCCGCGGTTGTCCTGATGGTCGGCGTCGTCTGGCGCGGAGCAACTTTGCGACTGCCTAGAGGAACTTCAGGTGAGATCGCCACCGGCTTGGTATCTGGATTCCTGACGGGCTTTGGTTCGATAGGCGGTCCGCCCCTTGTCCTTTACATCCTCGCAGGTCCCGGCGCGGCCCGACAGAAGAGAGCGGACGTGATCGTCGTCGCAGGGGTTGCCCAAGGCGTGGCGCTGGTCTCGATGATTGCCTTCGGGCTGCTTACCTTGGCAGGCGCAGGAGACGCCGCGCTGCTCGCGCCGGTGTTTTTCGGCGGTGGCGTCCTAGGGGCGCGATTGTTCAAACGTGCGAGCGAACGGACCTACCAACGAGTCGCGCTTGGCGCCCTCTTTGGCGCGGCGGTGGGTCTGCTGTGCATCAATTTGGTGAAGTTGCTTCACTTAAACGAAGCCCCATAAACGTTGACAGCAGGCGCCACTGAACCGCCCCGGTTCGAATCGAACGCGCCAAAGATTGGCTGCTTGGCGCCGACACTGCTGGAATGGGTCAAGCGCCAAAAGGTCGACAGGGCTGCGTCCGTGACGGTTTGGCGGCTGCGTCCCTCTGGCCTCTGAACGGCGACCCGTTGCCGCTGGTTCCGGCCACGATCCTGTGCGGTCTTGGCTTAGGCCTATCCGGGTGCCCAACATGCCGAAGATTGAAGCCGCTCACCGACGGCGTCAGAGCACGCTCGACCCGCCGGTCACGTCAACGAATTCATACTTCTCTGTGTAAAGGAGCGAGCGGCGGAGTTCGACGGGCCTTTCCTGAAACGTTTGCGCGACACGGACGATCTCCAGCAGCGGCGTCCCGAGCGCCAAGCCGAGTTTCTTAGCCGTTTCGAGGTCAGCCGACACCGCCGTCAACTGGTCCACCGTCTTGACGACGCTGATGCCGAAACTGTCGCGGTACAGGTCGTAGATGGTTGCGCCTCTGCCGACGAACTGAGCCTTCGTCAGGCCGGGAAAGAGCGACTTGGGGATGTGCAACCCATCGAGCAGCATCGGGCTGCCGCCCATCAGCATCAAGTTGACGATCCAATAGATCGGCTCGCCATGTCGAATCCCAAGCCGCTCTGCAGCGTGGGCGCTCGCGGAGGTCTCTTCGAACCGCAAGGTTTGAACGATCGGGACCTCACGAACTCCGTCCTTGCGTACGATGTGCCAAAAGGAGTTCAACATACGACCCGAGTCAAAGGGAGCGAGGAAGGTACCGCGCCCCTGCTGGCGCACGAGCACCTTGTCGGCGACCAGGTCAGACAGCGCGCGGCGAACGGTGCCAACACTCACACCGTAGCGCTCCGAGAGTTCCTTTTCGGTGGGTAGCGCCATGCCCGCCTTGACCTCTCCTCCGCTGAGGGCTCGAGTCACCTCCAGTTTGATGCTCTTATAGAGCGGGAGCGACCCGTTTCCCATATCGACGAGCACGTCGCGGCGACTGGCGGGCTTTTGCACTGGGCGGTTCCGCGCAAGCGCTTTCCGTACCTCAGCAGGCGACTGCCTGTTGTCGACCTTCTTTGATTTGGCCAGCGACATCTGCTCAGTTTCCAGGGGCGGGAATGACACGATCGGCAACGAGACGTCGAGTTTGTTCGCGGAACATCGTTTCGGCGTCAAGGACTTCATTCCAGCCTGCGCGGCGAGCCTTGGCGAGGCTCGAGATCTGATCGAAGGAGTTCGAATAAGACCAGTCCGCGAATTCCCAACTCACCATCCGGGCCAACGTGTAGTCGCGCAGCCCGTGCGTGGCGCGCATCTTCGTCCACAGTGGCTCCTTGTCCACCATCATTCGCGCCAGACTGATCGTCTGCACACGGCCGGGCTGCATGCCGAAGCAGTCTGCAAGCACCGGCCAGATGTTTTCCCACCGCGTCGGCTCCCCGTTTGTCATGTTGAACGCCTGATTTTCGCAAGCGCTCGTCGTGGCCGCCCATACCATCGCACGCGCGAGCAGACGAGCATCGGTGAACTGGTAAAGGGCGGCGAACGCGCCCGTCGAGCCGGGAAAACGCAGCGGCAAGCCGAGTTCCCGGGACACGCTCGCATAGAGAGACAGTGCCATTAGGTGATTCATCGGGCTGCCGACCGAGAGGCCGCAGATGCAATGCGGCCGCAGCGCCGACCAAGTCCAGCTCTTGCCTCGTTGGCGGTTCTCGAGCCAGTCCTGCTGGTCGTAGTAGAAATCCGGAGGCATATGCCGTGGATCGTCCTCCCGAGCCGGCGTTCGATACGGGCCAAGGTGGTTACCGTACCACTTGCTTCCCTGAACCAGCTGCACATGCGCGAGGTGCGGCGCCACTTTCTCTATGGCACTGACCAGGTTGCAGACCATAGCCAGGTTGGGCGCCACCTCCTCCGCGGCAGTGGCTCGCGGCGCGTACGCCGCATAGAACACATGGGTCGCGCGCCCCAGCTCCCTTAGCTTGGAATGGCAGTCCTCTGCATCGAGCAGATCGATGGAGACGAAGCGGGCGCGCGTGTCGAAGTCGGGCGCGCGCCGTGACAATGCGATCACCTCCCACTCTTCGCTCGAATCGAGATGCTCGACGAAGGCCCGGCCCACGATGCCCAGCGCCCCGGCGACGATGCAGACCTTCTTCTCCATGAGTTTGACTCCCTAAGTACCCTCTGCAATTCAAGAACCGTGTCGTTGGACATTTCCTCAGCTCACTTTGAGGAGCTTGCCCAGACCGGCGCGAGGTGGACTACAGCTCGACGTCTTCGACCGCCCCGATGTAGCGCCCGATCTGAAAGTGCCGAAACTTGGCGGTGTCTTCGTAGGCCAACTTTCGCGCCTCTGAACGCAAGGCGATGTCGAGGCTCTCGCGGTCGTCCCAGTACATTGTGCTGATGAAGCAGACCGCTGGCTCTGCCCTACTCGTGGACTCGGACTCGACTCTCGAGAAGGTCATGCGACGAAGTCCCGGGAAATTGCGGACGAGCGGAATGTGTACGGTCCGGTAGTGGTGCTCGAACGCGTCCGGATCATCCGGGCGTCTGTAGAGGGCGACGAATTGCCACATGGCGTTGCTCCTTGCATGCTTGATTGGCGGCGTATCACCCGCTGAGCGTCCAGCCACCGTGGATGGCAACGCTGGCGCCTGTGATGAAGCGAGCATCGTCGGACGCGAGGAACGCCACAGCGGGGGCGACGTCCATCGGTACACCGAGGCGGCCCAAGGGTGTCGCCTCGATGATCTGTCGCGATGTCTCGTCGTCGGCCAGTCGATCGCGGTTCAGGTCGGTCTCGATCGTTCCGGGAGCCACCGCATTCACGCGGATACCGTATCGCCCGAGGCTAACCGCGAGCGCCCGGGTCATGGTCCTGATGGCACCCTTGGACGCGCAATAAAGGGCCGTCTCCGGCTGTGCGTGCTTGGCATTTACCGATGACACGTTGATGATGGATCCACCGGACTTGCGCTCCACCATGGCCTTCGCGACTGCCTGCGCGGCGAAGAACGCGCCGCGGACGTTCGTTTCGAAGATTGCGTCGAAGTCGCCTTCGTCAAAAGCCACGAACGGCCGGCGCCGCTGGACCGCTGCGTTGTTGACAAGAATGTCGAGCCGGCCGACGCGGAACACCAAACGGTGAACGTATTCGCTGATAGCCGTCGGGTCTCTCATGTCGCACGCGTCGACGTCGCCGTCCCGGGTGCGATCAGTCACGTGGACGGACGCACCTGCGCGGCGGAGTTCGTCCGCGACTGCCGCGCCGATGCCACGCGCCCCGCCGGTCACCCAGGCCACCTTTCCGGAGAGGTCGCTCATACCGAAGCCGCCCTTCCACCGTCCACGAACAAGGTGGCCCCCGTTATGAACTTTGCGTTGCTCGAGCCCAGATACATGACAGCCGAAGCGACTTCACTCGACGTACCGAGCATGTGAAGGGGCGTGCGGGCACGCATCGAACGACGCTCCGAGTCCAGCGCCCAGCGCGCGGGCTCGAGGTTGGTGTCGGCGATGGCGCCCGGAGCGACATTGTTGACGCGGATGCGATGCCGAGCCAAGGACAAGGCCATGGCCCGCGACATCGCATGCAGTGCCCCCTTGGAGGTGCAGTACGCGACGGTATCCGGAAACACCTTCTCCGCATTGATCGAACCGACATTTACGATAGATCCTTCGCGACCGCCAGCGATCATCGACCGGGCGGCTGCCTGACCGCACAGGAAGGCACCCTTAACGTTGACTTCGAACAGCTGGTCCCATGCCTCCGGCGTTATCTCGAGCACGTCGACCCGGCCAAGGATGCCGGCGCAATTCACCAAGGTATCGATGCCTCCCAGACGGTCGCACGCCGCGATTGCTCTCTCGATGTCGCTTGCAGATGTCACATCGCACGTCATCGCGAGAATCCTGGAGCTCGAATCCGCCTGCCGCAAATCCGTCGCGATGACTGTCGCACCAGCGCGTGCGTACGCAGTGGAGACGGCCGCGCCGATCCCCCCTGCCGCGCCGGTGACCCAGACCACCCGATCTTCGGATGGGTTGACGCAAGCTTCGTTCATGCCAACGAGCGCTCCGGCGCGCCCGACGGCCATCGAGGAAGGATCTCGATTTCGCTGACGATCGTCGCGGCTTCGAGCCGAAGACCGTCCGACGTTGCATTCCCCCAATCGGCTTCAGCCTTCCTGTAGGCCTGCAGCGAGTCCGCGAGCGACCTGTAATACCACTGCACGACGAGGTCGATGGCCCGGGGCACCGGTCCGCCGACGGAATCGACGAGGTATCCCATCGAACACTGGGCGAGTGGGTCGCGCAGCCGCGGGTCGTTCGACCACCCCTCGCCCTCACGACGATCTACAGCGACGCGGGGACACGAGAGGAATAGCGCGAGCTTGAAGGCATTGGGGGGCGGCGTGCCCGACAAGTGCACACGGCGGGTCATCAGGAACGTCCGTCGCGAAGCGTCGAGCAGCCTCTTCTCGTCCGAAAGAATCTGCTCGCGGTACTGCGCACTGTCGGCCACCGCGTCAAGCTCGCGGGCACTCGAGAACTCGACCTCGGCAAAGATGTCGAAGCCAGGGTCATCCAGGACCGGGTCGTCGTTGCCATCCAGCACCGCGTGGTTCTGCACGTACGACAGTAAGCCGGGGAGCTGGGAGAAGAGGCGTGCATGTTCGCCGCGCCAATGGCGCTGCGCCGCGGTCCTTGACAGCCCGTTGGC
>JBDSAB010000479.1:0-5800 GCA_039922395.1 Caldimonas sp. | reverse complement strand
TCGGCCGCATCGACGCGGTGTTCCACGAGGGCGCCTGCTCCGACACGATGGAGCACAACGGCCGCTTCATGCTCGACAGCAACTACCGCTGCTCGAAGGACCTGCTCGACGCCTGCCAGGCGCAGGGCACGCGCCTGCTCTACGCCTCGTCGGCGGCCACCTATGGCGGCAGTGCATCGTTTCGCGAGGAGCCCGAGTTCGAGCAGCCGCTCAACGTCTACGGCTGGTCGAAGCTGCTGTTCGACAACATCGTGCGACGCGCGCTACCCGACATCACCACACAGGTGGCCGGCTTCCGCTACTTCAACGTGTATGGCCCGTGCGAGCAGCACAAGGGCCGGATGGCGTCGGTGGCATTCCATCATCACCAGCAGCTCGCGCAGACCGGCAAGGTCAAGCTGTTCGGCGAGTACGGCGGCTACGGGCCGGGCCAGCAGATGCGCGACTTCGTCTACGTCGGCGATGTCGTCGGGGTCAACCTCTGGTTCCTCGAGCACCCGGACGTGAGCGGCATCTTCAATCTTGGCACTGGGCGGGCGCAGCCGTTCAACGACGTTGCGGTCGCGACCGTCAACAGCACGCGGGCCCAGCAGGGCGGCGCTCCGCTCGGCCTCGACGAGCTGGTTTCGCACGGCACCATCGAATACATCCCGTTTCCGGACGCGCTGGTCGGCAAGTACCAGTGCTTCACGCAGGCCGATCTGTCCCGCTTGCGCGCGGTCGGTTGCGAGCACGCGTTTGCAGACGTCGCAACCGGCGTGCGTGCCTACGTCGACTGGTTTTCGAGGGCACCCTGAAGAGGGTCATCGCCGCCGCAGCTCACCGCGTTGAAAGACCTGCAGACCGATCACCCGACGGTCAGTCTGCCAAGATTGAATTCCGCTTTCCGCACAAGGACGAGACCATCATGATCAAGAAGCTGCTAACCGTCATCCTCGCGCTGTTCGCCGCCGCGGCATTTGCCGCAGTCGACGTCAACAAGGCCACCCAGGCCGATCTCGAATCGATCAAGGGCATCGGCCCGATGATTTCCACCAAGATCGTCGACGAGCGCAAGAAGGGGGGCCCGTTCAAGGACTGGGACGACGTCGTCACGCGCGTGAAGGGCATCGGCGAAGGCAATGCGGCGAAGTTCTCCGGCGACGGCCTCACGGTCAACGGTGCCGCCTTCAAGGTCGCGGGAGCGCCGATGAAGAAGGACGACAAGGCCGGCGCCAAGACTGCCGCAAGCGAGAAGGCCGACACGGCGAAAGCGAAGTCGGCGAAGGCCGCGGAGGCGGCGCCCGCGGCTGCCGTCGCGGCCAAGGACTCGAAAGCCGAAGCCAAGGCTGAGCCCAAGGCCGACAAGAAGTCGGCTTCAGCCAGCATGGCCGCCCCCGCAAAGGCGGGCGCCAGCGCACCCGCGATGGCGAAAGCTGCTGCCAGCGCGCCCGCGGCGAAGAAGTAGCGAGACCTTGCGCGCTCCGAATGCCCCGCCCCGGCGGGGCATTCGTCATTCGATCTTCAACGAGCCGGCCGGCGATTCGCTCGCGGTGGCCGACTCGGCGATCGGCGCACTCCAACCGAAGAACGCAATGACCTCGTCCCGTCGCGCGTTCGTGTCGGCGACCCCGAGCGCCATCAGCTCGCGCGTGTAAGGTGCCTCGAACAGCAGGTAGCTTGCTAGCGCCGCGCCACGCGCGTCGTCGCCCTGGCCGGAAACACCAACGCCGCGCAGCATCGCGCGGATCGGCAACGGCAGGCTGCCGAGGTGCTTCGCCGCGATGTCGTCGAGGCGCTGGCTCGGCGAGATGACCAGCACGTCGAGCGGCTTCAGGCTCGTCTCGGCACGGGCCCGCGGCGTCAGCAACGAGAGCGTCGCGTTGATGCGCTGCAGCCGCTCGACATCGACCGCGAGCGCATCGAGGAAGATGTTCGACAGCGCATGACCGGCGATCTGCGCAATGTTCGGGTACTCGCTGCTGCCGACGCGCTCGCCCGGCGGCTCGTGCATGCGGCCGGCCCCGACGATCAGGATCCGCTCGGCGCCGAGGTGGACGACCGGCGAGATCGGCGCAGCTTGGCGCATCGAGCCGTCGCCGCAGTACTCGACGTGACCATCGATCGACAGCGCGACGGCCGGGAACACGAACGGGATCGCCGACGACGCGAGCAGGTGCGCGACCGAGATCGAGTCGCGCACCGCGAGCCGCTGCGAGCGCGTCCACGGCACGATGTCCTCGACCGCGTCGTAGAACGTGACGTGCAGGCCCGATCCGTAGCTCGACGCGGTGATCGCGATCGCGCGCAAATGGCCCTCCCGCATGACCCGATGGAGGCGGTCGGTGTTCACCAGGCGCTTCAGCAACTGCTCGAGCGGCTGGTTGTCGAGCAGCGAGCGCGGCCGAGCCCGGCGCCAGCGCGCAATGACCCAGCCGATCGACATCATCGTCAGCCAGCGTGCGCCGCTGCGGATCACGCCGAATGAGTCGGCGCGATAGACCTGTTCAGCGGAAAAGTTTTCCCAGACCCGGCACAGGCCCGCGACCGCGGCGTCGAAGTCGTCTGCCGCGCAGGCCAGCGCCGCCGCGTTGATCGCCCCCGCCGAAGTCCCCGAGATGACCGGAAACGGATTCACCTTCGACGTCGTCGCCTTCCGCCGGATCTCGGCCAGCGCCTTCAGCACGCCGACCTGATACGCCGCCCGAGCTCCACCTCCGGTGAGGACGAGCCCCGTCAGCGGATGGAGGTCGGGCATGCGCTGCGCCGCCTAGGGCCTGTTAACGCGATGGGAGAGCACGCGCTGGTTGCTGGCAGGCTGCCGGGCAAGGCGCGCGCGAGGCCATGTGCCGATGGCACACAACGAGCGCGCAACGCCGCCCGGCGGCCTGCCAGCAACCAGCCCTTCGGGTGCTCTCAGCAAATGAGCGCCCGCCGCGTTGCGAATGCTCGCCATAGGCGAAGCTATGTCTGCGCTTTGCGCCTTGCGGGCGTCCATTTGCTGAGTCACGCGTGCCCTCCCATCGCGCTAACAGGCCCTAGTCGTAGACCACCGCAGCGCGCCCGTGGTGCGCACCCGCACGCCAACGGTCGATCGCCGCATCGGTCGGATAAAAGCGCGCCGAGTCACCGAGATCGAGCTCGGCACTGGCCCGATCGCGCAGCAGCTGCAGCCGGACGGTCAGCCCGCGCGCCGACTCGCCGCGGTCGGTCACGACGCGCCGCGACGGAAAGTCACGCAGCACCTCGGCCACCGGCGGGATGCTGCCGTTGACTTCGACCCGCAGGTACTTGCCGAAGCGGCAGCGTGCCGCCGCGAGGTCCCACACCTGCAGCACGTTGAGGCGCATGCCGCCCGAAAAGCGATCCGGCTGCACCTTGCCCTGCACGATGACGAGCTCGTCGTCTTTCAGGAGATCCTTGTTGGCGTTCAGCACGTCCTCGCTGGCGACGGCCTCGATCGGCTCGGACGTGTCGTCGAGCTTGAAGATCGCGACCCGGCCGCGCTGACCGTTGACGACGCGCAGGTCGCCGACGATGCCGGCAAGCAGCTGCGGCTCGCGGCTGTCGAGCAGGTCGCCGATGCGCGTCTTCACGAAGCGCCGGATCTCGTCGGCGCTCTGGTCGAACATGTGGCCGGACAGATAAAAGCCGAGCGCCGCCTTCTCGAACGTCAGCCGCTCCTTGATGCCCCACGCCTCTGCGTTGACGAGCGCCGGCTCCTGCGTGCTGGCCGCGTGCGAGTCGCCGAAGTCGAACAAGCCACCCTGGTCGGCGTGCGCGGCCTGGGTGTCGGCCCAGTCGAGCGCGCGGCCCACGCTGGCCAGGGTCGAGGCGCGGTTCGGGTGCAGCGCATCGAACGCGCCGGCCTTGACGAGCGCCTCGACGACGCGGCGGTTGACGCGCTGGCGATCGACGCGCGCGCAGAAGTCGAACAGGCTCTTGAACGGTCCCCCCACGGCGCTGTCGCGGCCTTCGCGCGCCACGACGATCGCCTCGATCGCACCCTGCCCGGTACCCTTGATGGCGCCCAGACCGAAGCGCAGCGTCTTCGGCCCGACCGGCTCGAAGCGGTACGTGCCGCTGTTGACGTCAGGCGCTTCGAGCGTGATGCCGAAGGTGCGCGCATCGACGAGCAGCGCCTTCAGCTTGTCGGTGTCGTCGAGCTCCACCGTCATGTTCGCCGCGAAGAACTCGGCGGTGCAATGGACCTTGATCCACGCCGTGTGGTACGCGAGCAGCGAATACGCGGCGGCGTGCGACTTGTTGAAGCCGTAGCCCGCGAACTTCTCCATCAGGTCGAACACTTCGTCGGCGACCTCGGCCGAGATGTCCTTGCTCGCCGCACCGCTGCGGAAGATCTCGCGGTGCTTGGCCATCTCCTCGGCCTTCTTCTTTCCCATCGCGCGGCGCAGCAGGTCGGCGCCGCCGAGCGAGTAGCCGCCGAGCACCTGCGCGGCCTGCATCACCTGCTCCTGGTAGACCATGATCCCGTAGGTCTCGCCGAGCACCGTCTCGAGCAGGGGATGCGGATAGCTGACTTCCTCGCGCCCGTGCTTGCGCGCGCAGAAGCTCGGGATGTTCTCCATCGGCCCCGGCCGGAACATCGCGTTCAACGCGATCAGGTCCTCGAGCCGGTTCGGCTTCGCGTCGCGCAGCATGCGCCGCATGCCGGCGCTTTCGAACTGGAACACCGACTCCGTCCGGCCTTCCGAGAACAGCCGATAGACCTTCGGATCCTCGAGCGGCAGGTCGTCATACGAGAAGCCGGTGCGTTCCGGATGGTTCGCAACGATCATCTCCTTCGCCAGCTCGAGGATCGTCAACGTCGCGAGGCCGAGAAAGTCGAACTTGACGAGGCCGATCGCCTCGACGTCGTCCTTGTCGAATTGGCTCACCGCGCTGTCGCTGCCTGGCTGCATGTAGAGCGGGCAGAAATCGGTGATCTTGCCGGGCGCGATCAGCACGCCGCCGGCGTGCATGCCGACGTTTCGAACGATGCCCTCGACGCGCTCGGCCATCGCGAGCAGCTCGGCGACCTCCTCCTCGTTCTTCTCGCGTTGTTCGATCTCGGGCGACTCGCGCCGCGCATAGATCACGCTGTTGTCCGGCACCGCCGGCGGGCGCCGCAAGGTCACGCTCTTGCCGGGTGGGGCCGGCACCAGCTTCGCGATGCTGTCGACGTAGCCGTAGCTCATGCCGAGAACGCGGCCGACGTCGCGCAGCGCCGCCTTCGCCGCCATCGTGCCGAAGGTCGCGATCTGGCTGACCGCATCGCGACCGTACTTCTGCTTCACATAGTCGATCACGCGGTCGCGATTGGCTTGGCAGAAGTCGATATCGAAGTCGGGCATCGAGACCCGCTCCGGGTTCAGGAAACGCTCGAACAGCAGGTTGTACTGCAGCGGATCCAGGCCGGTGATGTTGAGCGAATACGCGACCAGCGAACCGGCGCCCGAGCCGCGCCCCGGCCCGACCGGGCAGCCGTTGCGCTGCGCCCAGTTGATGAAGTCGGCGACGATGAGAAAGTAGCCCGGAAATCCCATGTTCAGGATCGTCCCGACCTCGAAGTCGAGCCGTTCCACATAGCGCGGGCGTTGCGCGTCGCGCTCTGCCGGGTCCGGATAGCGCTGCTTCAGGCGCCGCTCCAGACCCGCGTGCGACAACTCGCTGAAGTGCTCGGCCATCGCCAGCGGCCGGCCGTCGACGATCGGCGTCGGGAAGTCGGGCAGCCGCGGCTTGCCCAGCGTCAGCGCCAGGCTGCAGCGCTTGGCGATCTCGACGCTGTTGCGCAAGGCGCTCGGCAGGTCGGCGAAGAGCT
>JBDSAB010000478.1:0-5786 GCA_039922395.1 Caldimonas sp. | reverse complement strand
TCGCCGAAGCCCGCCGGCACGCTCATGCCGGGCAGGCCGGCCAGGCTCGCCGGCAACGTGAAGATGTCGGCGAGGTAGTTGGCGACCGGGTCGTCGCTTTGCGCACCCAGCTTCCACGCGACGCTCGGCGCGACCGGCCCGGCGATCACGTCGCACGCCTTGAAGCAGGCCTGGAAATCGTCGGCGATCATGCGCCGCAGCTTCTGCGCCTGCAGGTAGTAGGCGTCGTAGTAGCCGTGGCTCAACACGTAGGTGCCGATCATGATCCGGCGCTTGACCTCGGGGCCGAAGGCCTCGCTCCGGCTCTTCTTGTACATGTCGAGCAGGTCGTCGTAGTGCGCGGCCCGGTGGCCGTAGCGAACGCCGTCGAACCGGCTCAGGTTCGACGACGCCTCGGCCGGCGCGATGATGTAGTAGACCGGGATCGACAGCTCGGTGCGCGGCAGGCTGACGTCGACCAGGGTTGCGCCAAGCCGTTCGCACTCGGCGAGCGCGCCACGGACGGCGCTGGCGACATCGTCGCGCAGGCCGGCCGGAAAGAACTCCTTCGGCAGCCCGATGCGCAGCCCGATCAGCGGCTGCGCGGCCGTGGCGCCCTCGCGCGCCGTCCGCATCTGCGCGTGAAAGTCCTGAGCCGGACGGTCCGCGCTGGTCGAATCGCGCGGGTCGAAGCCGCTCATCGCGCCGAGCAGCAGCGCGCAGTCTTCGGCACTGCGCGCCAACGGGCCGGCCTGATCGAGGCTCGACGCGAACGCGACCATGCCGTAGCGCGAGCAGACGCCGTACGTCGGCTTGATTCCGGTGATGCCCGTGAAGCTCGCCGGCTGGCGGATCGACCCGCCGGTATCGGTGCCGGTCGCGGCCGGTAGCAGCCGCGCGGCCACCGCCGCCGCCGAGCCGCCCGACGAGCCGCCGGGTACGCGGCTCGTGTCCCATGGATTGCGGACCACGCCGAACGCCGAGTTCTCGTTGCCGGAACCCATCGCGAACTCGTCACAGTTGAGCTTGCCGAGGGTGACGGCGCCGGCGTCGCCGAGCCGTTCCAGCACGGCCGCATCGAACGGGCTTCGGTAGCCGTCGAGCATCCGCGAGCCGGCGGTACTCGGCAGATCCCGCGTGACAAAGATGTCCTTGTGCGCAATCGGCACGCCGAGCAACGGGCTGTGCTCGCCGCGCGCCCGGCGCGCATCGGCGGCTTCGGCCTGATGGAGCGTCAGCGACTCGTCGCTGCACAACAGCGTGCCGAGTTCGTGATGCGTGGCAAAGCGTGCAAGCAAATGTTTCGATAGTTCGCGACTTGAGACCGCGCCATCGTCGAGCGCGCGGCCCATCTCGGCGACGCCCATCTCGTGCAGCGCCTTCACTCGATCACCTTCGGCACGAGGAACAAGCCAGCGTCGACGGCCGGCGCGCTTTGCAGGTTCGCGGCGCGCTGGTCGGTCTCGGTCACGGCGTCCTCGCGCAGGCGCAGACTCACCGTGTGCACCGCCGACAGCGGGGTGTAGAGCGGCTCGACGCCGGTCGTATCGACAGTGCCCATTTTCTCGACGATGCCGAAGAAGTCGTTGAGCTGCGAGAGCATCGCGTCCTGCTCGCCTGCGCCCAACTCGAGTCGAGCCAGATGGGCGATCTTGCGGACGTCTTGCAAGGTCAATGGCATGTGAGAAATGGACTGTGTTTGGGGTCGAATTTCGCAGGTGTTGGAGTATTATCCCGCGTTAAATTCAACCCTCATGTCCCGTGCGAGCCGAACATCCAACGTACACAAAGGCCACCGGTTCATCAGCCCTCGCGACACAGCGCTTCGTTGAAGCCTTTGCGCCACTCGGACCACTTCTGGAATTAAAAGTCGCACCGTCGCGCTGAAGGCTGCTGGCCAACCGCCGTCGAAGGACGCTTCCCACACAACATGTTCGGATCCTTTCGACGCTATTTCTCGACGGACCTCGCGATCGACCTCGGCACCGCCAACACGCTGATCTACGTGCGTGGCAAAGGCATCGTGCTGGACGAGCCCTCCGTTGTCGCGATCCGCCACGAAGGCGGCCCGAACGGCAAGAAGACGATTCAGGCGGTGGGCACCGAAGCCAAGGCGATGCTCGGCAAGGTGCCCGGCAACATCGAAGCCATTCGGCCGATGAAGGACGGCGTGATCGCCGACTTCACCGTCACCGAGCAGATGTTGAAGCAATTCATCAAGATGGTTCATCCGCGCTCGGTCCTGCGGCCGAGCCCGCGCATCATCATCTGCGTGCCCTGCGGCTCGACCCAGGTCGAGCGCCGGGCGATCCGCGAATCGGCGCTCGGGGCAGGAGCCAGCGACGTCTACCTGATCGAAGAGCCGATGGCCGCGGCAATCGGCGCCGGTCTGCCGGTCTCGGAGGCGAGCGGCTCGATGGTCGTCGACATCGGCGGCGGCACCACCGAGGTCGGTGTGATCTCGCTCGGCGGCATGGTCTACAAGGGCAGCGTGCGCGTCGGCGGCGACAAGTTCGATGAAGCGATCATCAATTACATCCGCCGCAACTACGGCATGCTGATCGGCGAGCCGACCGCCGAATCGATCAAGAAGACGATCGGCAGCGCGTTCCCGGGCTCCGAGGTCAAGGAGATCGAGGTCAAGGGCCGCAACCTCAGCGAGGGCGTCCCGCGCAGCTTCACGATCTCGAGCAACGAGATTCTCGAAGCCCTGACCGACCCCCTGAATCAGATCGTCTCGAGCGTGAAGAACGCGCTCGAGCAGACGCCGCCCGAACTGGGCGCCGACATCGCCGAGCGCGGGATGATGCTGACCGGGGGCGGCGCGCTGCTGCGCGACCTCGACCGCCTGCTGGCTGAAGAAACCGGCTTGCCGGTGCTCGTTGCCGAAGACCCGCTGACCTGCGTGGTGCGCGGCTGCGGCATGGCGCTCGAGCGCATGGAGCGCTTGGGCAGCATCTTCACTTCCGAGTGAGTGAACGCGCCGATTCGAAATGGCATGTCGCGCTTCGCGGACCCTCGCCGGCATCCATCGACAGCGCGCACAAGCGGCGCGCCGTTTCAGGTCTCGCTGACGCGCGCCGCTAGCGCCCTGGCGGTTCGAGGAGCGCGGCCTCCGCGCTAGTCCGATGGACATCGGCACGATCGACCGGACGCCGCCGCCATTCTTTCGGCAGGGGCCGTCGGCCCTGACCAAGCTGACCTTCTGCTCGGCGCTCGCGCTGTTGCTGATGGTGGCCGACACACGTTTTCGGATCACGCAACCGGTACGCGCCGCGGCGGCTGCGGTGCTGCATCCGATGCAACGCACCTTGCTGGTTCCGATCGACCTGATCAGCGATAGCCGCGACTACCTGCTCGGGCTGCATGCGGCGCTCGGCCGCGAGGAGGCCGCGCGGATCGAGCTGGCGCGCCAATCCGAGCGGGCGATGCGCGCCGAGCAGTTGCTGCTCGAGAACAAGCGGTTGCGCAGCCTGCTCGAGCTGCGGCCGAGTCTCAACGTCAAGTCGCAAGCCGCACAGATCCTCTACGAAGCGCCCGATCCGTATTCGCGCAAGGTCGTGATCGACCGCGGCTCGAGCCACGGCATTGCGGTGGCGTCGCCGGTGGTCAACGAGGCCGGCGTGCTCGGGCAGGTGACCCGCGTCTACCTGTCGTCCGCCGAGGTCACGTTGCTGACCGACAAGGAGGCCGCGATCCCGGTGCTGAACAGCCGCACGCTGGTGCGCAGCGCCGCCTTCGGCGGCAATCCGGGCGGCGCGATGGAGCTGCGTTTCATGGCCGGCAACGCCGACGTGCAGGTCGGCGACACCCTGACGACGTCGGGCGTCGACGGGGTCTACCCGCCGGGGCTGCCGGTCGCCAAGGTGGCGGCCGTCGATCGCAAGGTCGACTCCGGCTTCGCGCGCATCCTCTTGACGCCGACCGCGAAGGCCGACGACGTTCGCCACGTCCTCGTGCTCGAGCCGACCAGCCTGCAGATGCCGGCGCGGCCGGAGGCGCCTAGCGATGCTGCTTCGAAGCCAGCCGGCAAGAAGGCAGGGCCGCGCAAATGATCATGCCGCGCAGCGCCGACCAGCTGCTGATGCCGGTCAATCCGCTGTTCGTGTGGACGACCCTCTTCGTCGCGTTCGCGCTCAACGTGGTGCCGGTCGGACGCGTTGCGGCGATGCCGGACTTCCTCGCGCTGGTGCTCGTGTTCTGGAACGTCCATCAGTCGCGGCGCATCGGCGTCGGCGTGGCCTTCATCTTCGGCCTGCTGATGGACGTGCACAGCGGAGCCGTGCTGGGCCAGCATGCGTTCGCCTATACGCTGCTGAGCTTTTTCGCTGTCACGGTCCACCGCCGCCTGCTCTGGTTCTCGGTGCCGTCGCAAGCCTTGCAGATCCTGCCGCTGTTCTTGGCGGCGCATGCGGTCGCCATGCTGGTTCGGGTCGTCTCGGGCGGCATGTTCCCGGGTTGGGAGCTGCTGCTGGCGCCCGTCATCGAAGCGCTGCTGTGGCCAGTTGTCACGGTCTTGCTGTTGGCGCCGCAGCGAAGGGCGCCCGACCCGGATCAGAATCGACCCCTGTGACCGAGCTGAAGAACACCGAGCGAGAGCTCTCGCGCTTTCGCCTCCGCCTGGTCGCGGCGGCGGCCTTCGTCTTGATCGCCTTCGGGCTGCTCGGCACCCGCCTCGCCTACCTGCAGATCTATCGCCACGAGGAGCTGGCGACCCAGGCCGAGAACAACCGCATCGCGATCGTGCCGATCGTGCCGAACCGCGGGCTGATCCTCGATCGCAACGGCGTCGTGCTGGCGACGAACTACTCCGCCTACACCCTCGAGATCACGCCGTCGAAGGTGCCCGATCTCGAAGGGATGATCGATCGCATCGCCGAGGTGGTCGACGTCCAGCCGCGCGACCGGCGCCGCTTCAAGCGGCTGATGGACGAGAGCAAGAGCTTCGAGTCGCTGCCGCTGCGCACCAAGCTCACCGACGACGAGGTCGCCCGCTTCACCGCGCAGCGCTTCCGCTTCGAGGGCGTGGACATCAAGGCGCGGCTCTTTCGCCAGTACCCGCTCGGCGACGTCGGCAGTCATCTGATCGGCTACATCGGCCGCATCAACCAGGCCGAGAAGGAGAAGATCGACGACTCCGAAGACGAAGCCAACTACCGCGGCACCGAGTACATCGGCAAGCTCGGCGTCGAGCAGAGCTACGAGTCGGAGCTGCACGGGACGACCGGCTTCGAGGAAGTCGAGATGAGTGCCGGCGGCCATGCGGTGCGGCGTCTCAAGAGCAACCGCGCGTTGCCGGGGAATGCCGTCGTGCTGTCGATCGACATCCGGCTGCAGGCGATGGTCGAGCAGCTGTTCGGCGACCGGCGCGGCGCGCTGGTCGCGATCGACCCGCGCAACGGCGACGTGCTGGCGTTCGTCAGCAAGCCGAACTTCGATCCGAACCTGTTCGTCGATGGCATCGACGTCGAGAACTGGAAGGCGTTGAACGAGTCGCTCGACAAGCCGCTGCTGAACCGGGCGCTGCGCGGCGGCTATCCGCCCGGCTCGACCTACAAGCCGTTCATGGCGCTGGCCGCCCTGACGCTGGGCAAGCGCACTCCGCAGCAGACGATCAGCGATCCCGGCTACTACTGGTTCGGCAACCACAAGTTCCGCGACGACAAGGAAGGCGGGCACGGGTCCGTCGACATGTACAAGTCGATCGTCCAGTCGTGCGACACCTACTACTACATCCTCGCGAACGACCTCGGCGTCGACGCGATGCACGACTTCATGGCGACGCTCGGCCTCGGCCAGATCACCGG
>JBDSAB010000477.1:0-4033 GCA_039922395.1 Caldimonas sp. | reverse complement strand
AGCTGCTGCTGCACGAGCTGAGCGCTGCGATCCGTTGTGTCGCGGGCGACGAGCTGGGCAGTGCGTTCAAGATGCTGGCGCGTGTCAGCCGGATCATGGAGCAGCTGGTCCACGCGTGGGACGTGCTCGCGACGATGACGCCGTCCGAGTACTCGGCGATCCGGCCCTACCTCGCGAGCAGCAGCGGGTTTCAGAGCTGGCAGTACCGTTGCATCGAATTCATGCTAGGCAACAAAAACGCGGCGATGCTGAAGCCGCACGGCCATCGGCCCGACCTGCTGGCGAAGGTCGAGGCAGCCTGGCGCGCGCCGTCGCTGTATGACGAGTCGCTGCGCCTGCTCGCGCGGCGCGGGCTGCCGGTTCCCGCCTCACACCTCGAGCGCGACTGGACCTTGCCGTACGAGACCAGCGACGGGGTCGAACAGGCCTGGCTGCGCGTCTATCGCGATCCCGACGCGCATTGGGATCTGTACCAGCTTGGCGAGGAACTCACCGATCTCGAAGATGCGTTCCGGCTCTGGCGCTTCCGCCATGTGACCACGGTCGAGCGCGTGATCGGCTTCAAGCGCGGCACCGGCGGGACGAGCGGCGTTGGCTACCTGCGCAAGATGCTCGACGTCGTGCTGTTTCCGGAGATCTGGAAGCTGCGGACCGACCTCTGAGAAAGGTCGTCGACATCGTCGGCGGCGACCGATCGCCGCGGACTGTAAAGAAGGCCGACGCCGATTTCGGTGGCGGCCTTGCTGCTGAAGACTCAGGCGGACTTCTGGCGACGCTTGCGCGCGACCAACGAGACGACACCCAAGCCCGCCAGCATCAGCGCATACGTCTCCGGCTCGGGAATCGGCAGCAGCGTGCCACGGACTTCGCCACCGCCGAACTGCGTCGTGTGGAAATTGATGTACGCCCGGCCCGCCGCAATATTCGGCAGTTGCAGGGCCAGCGTCGTCCCGCCATTGCCTTCCAGCGCGTCCCACTTGCCCGTGATCGTTCCACCGACGCCATTCGCAAAGGGTGTGAAGACGACATCGTTGGGGTTGTTGTCGTTGAGCGGCGCCCCGAAGAAGCCCCAGACCACCGGGAAGGTCGCCGCGCCGGCGGCGGCGGCCGCATGGATGTGGGCAGCGGTCAGGTTGTCGTTGACGTCGACCGTCTGCGTGCCGGTGAAGTCGATGTTGAAGACCGTCGCGGAGAACGTCATCGCGGTCTGCGCGTCGTTCAGCGTGAACGTCGCGTTGCCGAAGGACACCGGTCGCAGGCCTCCGCCGTTGGCCGCCGACAGCGTCGGGACGATCGAGCCCGGCTCCTGATCGTTCGTCAAATTCGCGGTGAAGATGGTGACCGCCTGGGCTGCGGCACTCAACGTCAACGACGCGACAAAAACGCTGGCGAGCTTCAACATGACTGTCTCCGGTTTGGTTTGGTAGCGCCGAACGAGTTAGCAAAAAGCGCGCCGAGACGCTGATCGCTGGACGTGGCGACCGGGTAGACGAATGCCGAAGCCGCTTTATTCCCGGTGGGCGGCGCAGCCGCTCATTCCATCCCGAGCAGCTTGTAGATGCGCCGCGTGTAGACGCCGAACGCCTCGTGCGTCTTGATGTCGAGCGTGCGCGGATGCGGCAGGTCGATCTCGAAGTTGTCGGCCATCCGCGCCGGACCGGCGGTGAAGACGACGACGCGGCTGCCGAGGAAGACCGCCTCGGAAATGCCGTGCGTGACGAACAGGATCGTCTTGCCCGATTCGCGCCAGATGCGCAGGAGCTCGAGGTTCATCTTCTCGCGGGTCAGCGCATCGAGCGCGCCGAACGGCTCGTCCATCAGCACCAGCTTCGGGTCGTGGATCAGCGCGCGCGCGATCGCCGCGCGCTGCTGCATGCCGCCCGACAACTCGTACGGTCGCTTGTCCTCTGCACCACCGAGACCGACCAGCGCGAGCAGATCGCGGCCGCGGCGGCGCGCCGCGTCCATCGGCAGGCCGAGGATCTCGGCCGGCAGCATCACGTTGTCGAGGATCGTGCGCCACTTCAGCAGAAGCGGCTGCTGGAACACCATGCCGATGTCGCGCGCCGGATCGAACGGGTGCTCCTTCGAGCCGAGCACCACCTCGCCGCTGTCGTGCGGATGCAGGCCGGCAAGGACCTTCAGCAGCGTGCTCTTGCCGCAGCCGGATGGGCCGACCAAGCAGGCGAGCTCGCCCGGCATCACGTCGAACGACGCGTTCGAGATCGCGAGGTGCGCCTTCGGGCCCTGACCGTAGGTCTTCGCGACGTCCTTCAGGTGGATGAACGGCTGCGGCGCGCTTGCCATCTCAGCTCACCCGGGCGTCGGGAACGACCAGCGCGCGCTCGAGCAGCAGCACGGCGCCGTACAGCACCATGCCGATCAGCGTGATCAGCAGCACCGCCATGAACATCGCGGCGGTGTCGAGCGTCACCTGGACCTGGAGCATGAGGTAGCCGAGGCCCTTGTCGGAGCCGAGAAACTCGCCGACGATCGCGCCGGCCACCGCCAGGATCGCCGCGACCTTCATGCCGGAAAAGATGTACGGCAGCGCGCCAGGCAGCTGGATCTTCGTGAAGACCTGCCAGCGCGAGCCACGCAAGGTGCGGACAAGGTCGAGCAGATCGGGCTCGACCTCGCGCAGGCCGCGCACCGTCGTCAGAAGGATCGGAAACACGCAGATCGAGAACGCGATCAGCATGTTCGGCACGATGCCGTACTTGAACCAGACGATGATCAGCGGGCCGAGCGCAACCTTCGGGATCATGTTGAGGCTGACCAGCACCGGCATCATCGCCGCCTCGAGCGGCTTGAACCAGGTGAAAAGGAGGGCAAGCGCCACGCCGACCACGAGCGCCAAGGCATACCCGCCGTAGATTTCGGTGGCCGTGACGAGGATGTTGCCCCACCAGTCGTAGTTGCCCGCAAAGAGCGCCGCCGCGGTGTCGACCGGCGACGGCATCACGAACTTCGGGACGTCGCCGAAGCGCACGAACGCGTACCACAGCGCCAGCAGCGCCAGGTGCGACAGGACGGCCATCGCAATGCGTGGCCCGCGATCGGTGATCTGGGTCATCGGAGTCTTCGAACCGCGGGGCGTTTCGGCTGCCGATGATAGGAGAGCCGCGCGCGCGTCGGCCCGCTGACGGGAGGGAACCGGGCTCAGACATTCCCTATCGGGGTCTGTCCCCTCTTGCCCGGTGGCGGCCAATCGGTAGACTGAACCGTGCACGATTGCCTGCCGGCCCCTGTGCGCCGGTCGTTCCCCTTTCGAAGGAGACGTCATGAGATTTTCCCGCTGCTGCGCCGTCGCGCTCGCCGGCTTCGTTCTCGCCGCCACCGCTCAGGCCCAGCCTAAACAGGAGAAGATCGATTTCATCCTGAACTGGGTGCCGGGCGGCGACCACATTCCGTACTACTACGCGAAGAAGATGGGCTGGTACCGCGACGCCGGCATCGACCTCAACATCGAACCCGGCAAGGGCTCGGCGGTGGCCGTGCAGAAGGTCGGCGCCGGCATCAACCAGATCGGCCTGGCCGACATGGCCAACGCACTGGTCGGTCGCAGCAAGGGCGCCGATGTGGTCGGCGTCTTCAACGTCTACGCGAACTCGCCACAAGGCCTGTACTGGCTCAAGAGCTCGGGCATCAAGTCGATCAAGGACCTCGCCGGCAAGAAAGTCGGCAACCCCGCGGGCGACGGTTCACGTGCGATCTGGCCGGCGCTGGCCAAGGCCAACGGCATCGACCCGGCCTCCGTGACCTTCGTCAACATCGATCCGAACAGCAAGCTCGCTGCGCTGAAATCCAAGGCGATCGACGCGACCACCTCGTTCTACAACATCCACCACATCTTCAAGAGGGAACTCGGCGACGACATGGGATTCGTCGCCTGGAAGGACGTGGGCCTCAACACCTACGGCAACTCCATCATCGTCAACGGCGACTACCTGAAGAAGAACAAGCCCGTCGTCGCTGCCTTCGTCAAGGTGACGCAGAAGGCCTTTGCCGCCTGCGTGGCGGCGCCCCGGCC
>JBDSAB010000476.1:0-10064 GCA_039922395.1 Caldimonas sp. | reverse complement strand
GTCATCGACACCGTCAAGCTCGACCGCACGAAGGTCAATCCGATGGGCGGCGCGATCGCGCTCGGCCATCCGCTCGGCGCCACCGGCGCGATCCGTTCGGCGACCGTCGTCCACGCGCTGCGCCGTCATAACCTGAAGTACGGGATGGTGACGATGTGCGTGGGCACCGGGCAGGGCGCCGCCGGCATCTTCGAGCGCGTCTGACGCTGGCGGCGCGGGCCGCTGCGGTGCCACGTCGCGAAGCGACCGGTCCCAATGCATCTGAAGGAGCTGCGATGCAGACGATGAGCCTGGTGTCGGATGACGGCCCGCCGGTGGCCGCACGGCTGTTCCGTCTGGCCGACGGTGCGCCGATGCGCGGCGGCGTCGTGATCGGCGGTGCAATGGGCGTGCGCCAGGCTTACTACGAACCGTTCGCGCGCTGGCTCGCCGGCGAAGGCTATGCGGTGCTGACGTTCGACTACCGCGGCGTCGGCGACTCGCTGCCGCCGGGCCGCTCGCTGCGCGGCTTCGAGGCCGACCTGTTCGCGTGGGCCCGCGACTTCGACCGCGCGATCGAGGCGCTCGACCGCGAAGTGCCCGCGCTGCCGATCTACCTGATCGGCCACAGCCTCGGTGCGCAGCTGCCCGGCCTGCTGGTGCAGCGCGACCGCATCGCCGGCCTGGTGTCGGTCGCGGGCGGCAGCGGCTACTGGCGCGACAACGCGCCGGCGCTGCGGCGCAGCGTGCTGTACCTCTGGTATGTCGTCGTGCCGATCGCGACGTCGCTGTTCGGCTACTTTCCGGGTCGGCGCCTGCGCAAGGTCGGCGACCTGCCGCGCGGTGTGATGCTGCAGTGGCGGCGCTGGTGCCTGAACCCCCGCTACCACGTCGGTGCCGAGGGCGCTCCGGTGCGCGAGCGCTTCGCCAGCGTGCGCTTTCCGCTGGTCGCGCTGTCGATCACCGACGACGAGCTGATGACCGAGCGCGGCACGCGCGTGCTGGTCGACTGCTATCCGAATGCGCCGCGTCGCATCGAGCGCATCGCACCGGCCGACGTGCAGGCGCCGCGCATCGGCCACTTCGGCTTCTTCCGCCACCAGTTCCAGTCTTCCCTGTGGATGCGCACCGTCGCGCTGCTGCAGGGTTTTCGCACCGTCGAGGAAACAGCATGAGCATCAAGACCGCCACCCTGAACGGCGTCGCGACGATCGAGATCGCGCGTCCGGAGAAGAAGAACGCGATCACGCAGGCGATGTACCGCGCGATGGCCGAGGCGGTCGAGGCCGCCACCGCCGACCCGGCGGTGCGCGCCGTGCTGCTGACCGGGCAGCCCGGCATCTTCACGTCGGGCAACGACATCGAGGACTTCATGCAGCGGCCGCCTGGCGATACCGAGTCGCCGGCGTTCGTGTTCATGCGCGCGCTGATCGGCTGCGACAAGCCGGTGGTCGCCGCGGTCACCGGGGCCGCGATCGGAATCGGCACGACGATGCTGCTGCATTGCGACTTTGTCTACGTCTCCGACGAGGCGCGTCTGGCGATGCCGTTCGTCAGCCTCGGCCTGGTGCCGGAATTCGGCTCGAGCCTGATCGTGCCCCAGCTGATGGGCAACGTGCGGGCCGCCGACAAGCTGCTGCTCGGCGAGCCGTTCACCGGCGCCGAGGCGGTCGAGGCCGGCATCGCAAGCGCGGTGCTGCCGGCGCCCGAGGTCGTCGCTCATGCAAGGCGCATCGCCGAGCGCTTCAACTCGCTGCCGCCCGGTGCCGTGCGCGAGACCAAGCGCCTGATGCGGCGCGCGCGCAATGCTGCGGTGCTCGAGACGATCGGCATCGAAGGCGGCGTGTTCGCGCAGCGACTCCAGAGCCCCGAGGCGAAGGAGGCGTTCAGCGCCTTCTTCCAGAAGCGCAAGCCCGACTTCTCGAAGTTCTGAGCTGACGCGAATAGGACTGGGGCCGCGCCATCGCATGTCGCTTGCGCTGAAGCTGGTGCTGTCGCCGCTGCTGGTGGCGCAGGCGCTGGCGACGCGGCGCCGCGCGCTCGTGCTGCCCGAGGCAGAAGGGCCGCGCGAGGGCCGGCTCGGTCCGCGCGAAGGGCGGGCGGTTCGGGTGCTGATCGCTGGCGACTCGTCGGCGGCAGGTGTCGGCGTGACGCATCAGCGCGATGCCGTCGCAGGGCATCTCGTGGCGACGCTGCAGCATCGACTGCGGCGACCGATCGAATGGGTTTTGCGCGCACGCTCCGGACTGACCACCGGCCAACTCCACGCGCTGCTGCAGGCGGAGCCGCCACCGGCCGTCGACGTCGCGGTCGTCGTGACCGGCGTCAACGATGTGATCGACCAGGTACCGAGTGCACGCGCGGTTCGGCATCGGGAGGCGATCGCCGAGTGGCTGCTCGACCTTGGGCTGGCGCGCCATGTCGTCTTCGCGCCGCTGCCGCCGATCGGCCGCTTTCCGCTGCTGCCGCAACCGCTGAGGCGCGTGCTCGGCGCCGATGCGCTGCGCCATGACGAAGCGCTGGCGCGCTGGGCCAGCGGACGCCAGAATGTCTCGCACCTCGGCATCGAACTCGACCTGAGCGCCGAGACGATGGCCGAAGACGGTTTTCATCCGGGCGAGCCGGTCTACCGCGCGTGCGGCGAGGCGCTCGGGCTGCACATCGCGACGAAAGTCTGGCCAGCGCTCGAGGCACCAGCGACGGTCTGACACGCAATCCGGAGCACCGACAGACACCACAGGGAGACGACGATGGACCTCAAAGGCAAGACGCTCTTCATCACCGGAGCCTCGCGCGGCATCGGCCTGGCGATCGCGAAGCGCTCCGCACGCGACGGCGCCAACGTCGCGGTCGCTGCGAAGACGACCGAGGCGCATGCGAAGCTGCCCGGCACGATCTTCAGCGCGGCCGAGGAGATCGAGGCCGCCGGCGGCCAGGCGCTGCCGCTTCAATGCGACATCCGCGACGAGCAGAGCGTGCACGACGCGGTCGCCAAGACGGTCGAGCGCTTTGGCGGCATCGACATCCTCGTCAACAACGCCAGCGCAATCAGCCTGACCCGCACGCCGGAGACGCCGATGAAGCGCTTCGACCTGATGTTCGGCGTCAATGTGCGCGGCACCTACCTCTGCACCCAAGCCTGCCTGCCGCATCTGCTGGCGTCGGCGCTCGCCGGACGTAGCCCGCACGTGCTGACGATGTCGCCGCCGCTCTCGATGAAGCCGCACTGGTTCGAGCACCACACGGCGTACACGATGGCGAAGTACGGCATGAGCATGTGCACGCTCGGCCACGCGGCCGAGTTCAAGGCGCAGGGCATCGGCGTCAACAGCCTGTGGCCGCGCACCGCGATCGCGACCGCGGCGCTGCAGATGATTCCGGGCGCCGATCTCGGTCGCTGCCGCACGCCGAAGATCCTTTCCGATGCGGCCTACCTGATCCTGACCAGCGATCCGAAGACGACGACCGGCAACTTCTTCATCGACGACGAGCTGCTCGCGCAGCACGGCGTGACCGATCTCGAGCGCTACAGCGTGACGCCGGGCACCACGCGCTTCATCCCCGACTTCTTCGTCGACTGAGGCGCACGGTTCCCATGCTGCAGTGGCGGATCGGCGCCGTGACGGTTTCGCAGATCGTCGAGTCGAAGGGCGCAAGCCCGCCTTCGTTCTTCTTCGCCGGCGTCGAGCCGGCCGACGTGCAACGACACGCCTGGCTGCGGCCGCACTTCGCGCACCGCGACGGGCGGCTCTTCGCGTCGGTGCACGCGTTCGTGATCGAGTCCGAGGGCCGGCGCATCGTCGTCGACACCTGCGTCGGCAACGACAAGCCGCGCGCCATCGCGGTGTGGAACCAGCTGCACGGTCCGTTCCTCGACAAGATGACGGCCGCCGGCTTCGCGCCGGAATCGATCGACACGGTGCTCTGCACGCACCTGCACATCGATCACGTCGGCTGGAACACGCGCCTCGTCGACGGCCGCTGGCTGCCGACGTTTCCGAACGCGCGCTATCTGTTCGGCCGCATCGAGCTGGCGCACTGGTCAGCAACGCACGATGCCGAGGAGCGCCAGATCCTGGTCGACTCGGTGCAGCCGGTGATCGACGCCGGGCTCGCCGATCCGGTCGAGTGCGACCACATGATCACGTCGGAAGTGCGCCTCGAGCCGACACCCGGTCACACCCCGGGCCACGTGAGCGTGCGGATCCGCTCGGAGGGTCAGGAAGCCGTGATCACCGGCGACCTGATGCACCACCCGATCCAGTGCTGCGAGCCCGACTGGTCGGTGCACTTCGACGTCGATCCGCAGCAGGCGCGGGCGACCCGGCGGGCATTTCTCGAAGGCCAGTCCAATCGTCCGGTGCTGGTCCTCGGCACCCATTTCGCAGCACCGACCGGCGGCTGGATCGTGCGGGATGGTGAAGCCTGGCAGTTCGCGACCGAGCGGCCGATGGAAGCAACCGGCGCCGATCTGGACGCCGGCGATCACCGCTGAAGGGACCTGAAGCGCGCCGGCCGTTGCGCGACCGGCGTCAGTTGCTCGGGGGCAGGTCGCGCGGCCGGCCGTTGCGATCGATCGCGACATAGGTCAGGTTCGCTTCGGTCACCTTGACGACGTGCAGGTCCGCGGGATTGCGCTCGGCGTAGACCTCGACGTTGACCGTGACGGAGGTCTTGCCGATGCGGGTGACCTTCGCATAGAAGCTCAGCAGGTCGCCCATCGACACCGGTTGCTTGAAGACGAACTGGTTGACCGCGACGGTGGCGATGCGGCCCTTCGCGATGCGGGCAGGGATCACCGCGCCGGCGAGGTCGACCTGCGCCATGATCCAGCCGCCGAAGATGTCGCCGTTGCCGTTGGCGTCGGCCGGCATCGGGCTCACCCGCATCACGAGCTGGCGGTCATTCGGCAACTGCAACGGGGCGATCGAATCGAGGCTGGCGCTTGAAATCTGGGGCATATTGCTTCACGTGGACGGGACCGCCGTTCGATTCTTTCATCTTTCCACTCCGTCCCCCTTCCCCGATGCGCCGCGAGACACTTTCCGCCCCCGTTCCGGGTGGCGCACAACCTCCCCGCGAGGGTTCGGATTGGTCGACGCTGAAGAAGCTGGTCCCGTACGTCTGGGAGTGG
Source organism: Caldimonas sp. (assembly GCA_039922395.1). Taxonomy (GTDB): domain Bacteria; phylum Pseudomonadota; class Gammaproteobacteria; order Burkholderiales; family Burkholderiaceae_C; genus Schlegelella_A. The sequence goes on along the minus strand of JBDSAB010000476.1, from coordinate 4,951 downwards.
CGCTGGCGGGTGTTGATCGCGCTGTCGTTCCTGGTCGCAGCGAAGCTCGCCAACATCGGCGTGCCGCTGATCCTGAAGAACCTGGTCGACGCGCTCGCGCTGAAGCCGGGCGACCCACGGGCCGTGCTCGTCGTGCCCTTCGGCCTGCTGATCGCGTATGGACTGCTGCGGCTCTCGATCACGCTCTTCACCGAGCTGCGCGAGTACCTGTTCTACCCGGTTGCCGCGCGCATCGCCCGCCGCGTCTCGCTCGAGGCATTCGAGCACCTGCTGAACCTGAGCCTGCGCTTTCACCTCGAGCGTCAGACCGGCGGCGTCTCGCGCGACATCGAGCGCGGGTCGCGCTCGATCCAGTCGCTGCTGAACTACACGATCTACAACATCCTGCCGACCCTCGTCGAGATCGTGCTGGTGATCGTGCTGCTGTCGTCGAAGTTCGACATCTGGTTCGCGGTCATCACGTTCGGCGCGCTGCTCCTCTACATCGGCTTCACGGTGACGGTCACCGAGTGGCGAACGCACTTCCGGCGCGCGATGAACGAGCAGGACTCGAAGGCCAACACCAAGGCGGTCGACGCGCTGATCAACTACGAGACGGTCAAGTACTTCTCGAACGAGCGCTTCGAACAGGCCCGCTACGACGAGAACCTGCAGCGCTTCGAGAAGGCCTCGATCAAGTCGCAGACGTCGCTGTCGGTGCTGAACCTCGGCCAGAGCCTGATCATCGCGGTGACCGTCACACTGCTGGTCTGGCGCGCGACCGCCGGCGTCGTTGCCGGCACGATGACCTTGGGCGACCTCGTGCTCGTCAACGCGCTGATGATCCAGCTCTACATTCCGCTCAATTTTCTCGGCGTGATCTACCGCGAGATCAAGCAGTCGCTGATCGACCTCGAGAAGATGTTCGCGCTGCTCGGCCAGAACCGCGAGATCGCCGACGCGCCCGGCGCGACGCCGCTGGTCGCGCGTGGCGGTGCCGTCCGCTTCGACAACGTGCGCTTCGGCTACGACCCGGACCGGACGATCCTGCACGGTGTCAGCTTCGAGATCCCGGCGGGCAAGAAGGTCGCGGTGGTCGGCCCGTCGGGCTCGGGCAAGAGCACCTTGGCCCGCCTGCTGTTCCGCTTCTATGACGTCGATGCCGGACGCATCTCGATCGACGGCCAGGACATCCGCGAGGTCACGCAGCAGAGCCTGCGCCAATCGCTCGGCATCGTGCCGCAAGACACGGTGCTGTTCAATGACACGGTCGAATACAACATCGCCTACGGCCGCACCGGTGCGAGCCGCGCCGAGGTCGAGGGCGCGGCGCGTGCAGCGCACATCCATGCCTTCATCGCGTCGACGCCGCGAGGCTACGAGACGATGGTCGGCGAGCGCGGACTGAAGCTCTCCGGCGGCGAGAAGCAGCGGGTCGCGATCGCGCGCACGCTGCTGAAGAACCCGCCGGTGCTGATCTTCGACGAAGCGACCTCGGCGCTCGATTCGGCCAACGAACGCGCGATCCAGGCCGAGCTGCAGAACGCGGCGCGCAACAAGACCGCGCTGGTCATCGCGCACCGGCTGTCGACGGTCGTCGATGCGCACCAGATCCTCGTGATGGAGGCCGGGCGCATCCTCGAGCGCGGCACCCACGTCGAGCTGATGGCGATGGGCGGCCGCTATGCGCAGATGTGGGCGCTGCAGCAGGCCGACGCGAAGAAGGGCGCCGCGCTGGAGGCCGCCGCGCCCTGAGCCGCTCGCCACCGCGGGCCTACACTGACCGGCGTGGAAACGAAGTGGCTCGAGGACTTCATCAGCCTGGCCGAGACGCGCAGCTTCTCGCGCTCGGCGCAGCTGCGCCACATCACGCAGCCGGCGTTCTCGCGTCGAATCCAGTCGCTCGAAGCCTGGGCCGGCATCGATCTCGTCGACCGCTCGTCGTACCCGACCCGCCTGACACCGGCCGGCGAGACCCTGCATGCGCAGGCGCTCGAGATCATCGGCTCGCTGCAGGCCACCCGCAACATGATGCGCAGCCATGCGGCGGCCGGCGCCGACGTCGTCGAGTTCGCGGTTCCGCATTCGCTCGCGTTCACGTTCTTCCCGCACTGGGTGATGGACCTCCGAAAGCGCTTCACGGCACTGAAGAGCCGCCTGATCGCGCTCAACGTGCACGACGCGGTGATGCATCTGACCGAAGGCAGCTGCGACCTGCTGCTCGCCTACCACCACTCGTCCCAGCCGCTGCCGCTGCCGCCCGAGCGCTACGAGATGCTGACCCTCGGCGTCGAGACGCTCGCCGCCTATGCGAAGGCCGACTCGAACGGCGAGCCGCTGTTCCGCGTGCCGGCCGCGCCCGGCCAGCGCGTGCCGTTCCTGAGCTATGCCTCGGGTGCGTATCTCGGTCGGATGGTCGAGGCGATCACCCGGCTCGCGCCGACGCCGCTGAACCTCGAATCGATCTACGAGACCGACATGGCCGAGGGCCTGAAGGCGATGGCGATCGAGGGCCACGGGCTCGCGTTCCTGCCGACCAACTCGGTCGCCCGCGAACTCAACGCCGGCCGCCTGGTGCGAGCTGCGCCGCCGGGGCTGCATGAGCTGACGATGGAGATCCGCATCTACCGCGAACGGCCCGAGGTCGCGCGCCACACGAAGCCGGCCGCCGCGGCGCTGTGGACGTTCCTGAGCCAGGCCGCGGCCGCGCCGGTCCTGCGCACCGGCACCTGAGTCGGTCGGGCGCCCAGGCCCCGGCACAAACCCTGCTTTCCGGGGAAATACGCGAAAGGCTGTCAGCCTGCATCCCTAGAATCCCGTTCCTTCCATTCCACCGTTCCACTGCTCTCTCAGGAGTTCGTATGAAGAAAACGTTGATGTCCGCGGCCGCGGTCATGACCTTGGCGTTCGGTCTCGGAGGCGCTGCGCAGGCCCAGGACACGCTGAAGAAGATCAAGGACAGCGGCACCATCACGATGGGCGTTCGCGAGTCGTCCGGCGCCCTCGCTTACACGCTCGGCGACGGCAAGTACACGGGCTTTCACTACGACGTCTGCCAGAAGGTCATCGCCGACGTCCAGAAGCAGCTCGGCATGGCGAAGATCGACGTCAAGTACCAGCCGGTCACGTCGCAGAACCGTATCCCGCTGGTCCAGAACGGCACCGTCGACCTCGAGTGCGGCTCGACCACCAACAACGCAGCGCGCCTGAAGGACGTCGCGTTCGCGCCGACCCTCTACGTCGAGGAAGTGCGCATCGCCGTCAAGGCGAGCGGCGGCATCACCGGCATCGCCGGCCTGAAGGACAAGACCGTCGCCACGACGACCGGCACGACCTCGGTGCAGCTCTTGCGCAAGAACAAGCGCGCGCAGGGCCTGGACTTCAAGGAGCTGAACGGCAAGGACCACTCCGACAGCTTCCTGCTGCTGGAGTCGGGCCGCGCCGACGCGTTCGTGATGGACGGTCAGATCCTCGCCGGCCTGATCTCCAAGGCCAAGAACCCGGCCGATTTCAAGATCGTCGGCGAGCCGCTCAGCGTCGAGCCGATCGCGATCATGTACCGCAAGGACGACGCCGGCTTCAAGAAGGCCGTCGACGACAGCGTCAAGGCGATGGCGAAGAGCGGCGAGGTCGCCAAGCTGTACGACAAGTGGTTCATGCAGCCGATCCCCCCGGCCAACACGAAGGTCAATCTGCCGGCCAGCGAAGCCACGAAGGCGGCCTGGGCGAACCCGACCGACAAGCCGCTCGAGGAATACGCACAGCCCTGATCCGATCGCAAGTCAAGGGCCAGAACGCCTCAGGTAAGCCCTTAGCGCCCTCGGCGCGGAGTTTGCTTACAGTGGCACGGAGCGCGGCGCGGAGCCATTCGCGTCGCGCTTTTTTCATGGGCGGTCCGGGCCGGTCGCCGAAGCCATCGCAGGGGAGTGCGCATTGAACAGTACATGGGACTGGCAGTTCTTCCTGAAGGACACCGGCGACGGGCGCACCTACTTCGAGTGGCTGATCTCGGCCTGGGGCTGGACGCTGTCGGTCGCCGTGCTGGCGCTGATCGTCGCGCTCGCGGTCGGCTCGCTGATGGGCATCCTGCGCACCACGCCGAATCGCTGGTTCGTCGCGATCGGCAACACCTGGACTGAACTGTTCCGCAACATACCTTTGCTGGTGCAGCTCTTTCTCTGGTACCACGTGCTGCCGTCGATCTTCCTGAGCCTGCGGGCGATCCCGAGCTTCCTGCTGGTCGTGTTCGCGCTCGGCTTCTTCACCTCGGCGCGGATCTCCGAGCAGGTGCGGGCCGGCATCCAGTCGTTGCCGAAGGGCCAGCGCTACGCGGGCCTCGCGATGGGTCTGACCTTGCCGCAGACCTACCGGCACGTGCTGTTGCCGATGGCCTATCGGATCATCATTCCGCCGCTGACCAGCGAGTCGATGAACATCATCAAGAACACCTCGGTCGCGTTCGCCGTCAGCGTCGCTGAGCTGACGATGTTCGCGATGCAGGCGCAGGAGGAAACGTCGCGCGGCATCGAGGTCTACCTCGCGGTCACCGCGCTGTACTTCGTCTCGGCGTTCTTCGTGAACCGGGTCGCCCACTTCATCGAGATGCGGGTCCAGGTGCCTGGAATGCTCGGAGGTGCCAAATGAACCTCGACTTTGCGTTCCTGAGCTGGCCGGTCATATCCAGCTTCATCCTGAAGGGCTTCCTGTTCTCGGTGCAGCTGACGCTGATCGCGATGATCGGCGGCATCGCGCTCGGCACCCTGATCGCGTTGATGCGGCTTTCCGGCAAGCCATGGCTGGTGATGCCGGCCGCTGCGTACGTCAACACGCTCCGCTCGATTCCGCTGGTGATGGTGATCCTGTGGTGCTTCCTGCTGATCCCGGGCGGCTTCTACGGCGCGATCGCCGGCGACTTCGGGCGCAACCACCGCACCGAGATCTCGGCGATCGTGACCTTCACGATCTTCGAGGC
>JBDSAB010000475.1:0-5288 GCA_039922395.1 Caldimonas sp. | reverse complement strand
GCGCGAGCGGTCCAATGGCGCTCATAGAACGGGACATCGAGGAATCCACCGCCCTCATTCGGCTCGTAGAACCGTCCCGCCAGACGCCCTCGCCACCATCGATCGAATGCGCTTCGTTCGTCCATTTTTAGAGATTACCTCCCCGTCCGTCGCGAGCTAACCGCCATTCTTCCTTTGCGGGCGCGTCCTCAGCCGCTCCAGGATCGCAGAGCCGGCCAGCGCGAGCGAACAACTACTTGCCCATGCAGCGATTGCATTCTTCTACGGACATGTGCTGCGAGCACAGCGCAATCAGACTCTTCGTTGGCAAGCGGTCTCGAAATCCCAACACCGTACGGCAGAGTTGAGGGTTCGCCACCCCGTCAGGAACCTTAGGGGGTGGACCTAGCACGGCACTCACATCTGAAGCACATGACGAGGCAACAGACCTGACCTTGCTATCCACGTCCGACAGCTTGCTTGCAACTTCGCTGACGCTTGATTTGTATTGACTCAGCGCCGATTCGGCATCTGCGCGCTTACTACGACAGCCGTCTCTATAAAGGTCGTACGACTGCGGAAAGCGACGACAAGTCTCGAACTCTTCTTTCTCACGTTCGAACTTCTGTTTGGCCTCGTCTGCTTCCTTAGCAGCAGAACTGGCATCATCGGATCGGCGCCGCAGGTAGTCCAAATCGTTAGCGCACGTAGACCAGTCCTGAGCGCCAGCCGCCAGCCCGGTCACCAGCCCTGTGATGACCGCACAGATTCGAGCAAACGCCGCTACCTTGTACCGGTGCATCTCAGGCGACTTTTGCGCCCACCGAAGCCGCGAAGGACTTACGCGAACGTGCAAGACCTGCAAACGCGAGCGCAATTGCAACTAACGCGGTTGTGGCCGGCTCCGAGATTGGAACGCTGGTTGCGGTTCCGCTGACATTCGCTGGAAAGATGCTGTGATCCGAAAAGGGTGGTAGGACGCATCGTGGTCCTGCGCCGGAGCCGCCGATGAAAAAGACAAAGCAGGAGGCGCTGTCCGGCGTGTATGCATCGGCGAACCAATTGATCGGGACCACCTGTTCACTCCCTGAATCGGGGCTTGCTGTAGGCGTCACTGGCAGACCGTTCAGTGCATCCCAAAACCACTGCCGGACAAACGCCGGTTGTGCGTTCGGGAAGGTGAAGTCGAAGTCGATGTCATTCCATCTCACGTCGAATCGTTCGAAGAGCTGAGTGGTCTCGTCAAAGAAGATCGTGGTGGGAAGCGGCTGTAGCTGCTGGGGGTCGCAGTTGTCGCAGTCGTACTTCAAGGTGACTACGCTCGCCGACACCGACATGCTCATCAAGAGGAACGCGGCGACTAGAAGCTTTGAATAAATCTTCATCTTGCCCTCGTGTGGCGATCCAGCTGGCTCTCGGAAGGGTAGCGGACTCGACCGTGACCATGCCAGGGCAGGTCGGGAGGACAAACCCGCACTTGCCGGTCAGCGAGCATTCCGGTGGGGCGGTGGGCGAACTCATGACCTCAGCAGACAAGTAGGCGCATCAGCCCTTCAGCGAGTTCTTGAAGTGCTCACGGCGTTTGCAACATGCCGAGATAGTTTCGCAGGCCCTCCCGAATCGCTTGGAGATCAAGCGGGTCGAGACGGAGTGTCTGGTACACCCGGCCATGATGTGTCTTGTGATGAGGCTTAGCTAGCCGGTGGAAGGCCACAGTCGCGAGCATGTCGCCCTTCGCCCAGCATCGAGCGCCAGTCGACCAGCCGACAATGCGAACGTGCGTCAGCTCGTGGTGCCATGCCCGCACCGGCGTCGGCGCTGTCGTTGATAGCGGCACAACGGTGCAGAGGCCGCGGCCGTGAGTCTCGGAGCGGGAAACCACTACAGCGGGTCGGCGCTTAACCATCTCCGGGGGGACGAACCCCCCGGCATCGAAATCGCATATCAAGACGTCGCCTGCCTTGGGGTGGTAGTAGCCGAGGGGCATTGCAGCCAGCTAAAGGAAGGCCCCCATGAAGGGGGCCTCTGGACAGACGCCCGGGATAGCTTGGAAGTCACCGCCCCGGGCCGCTGCCACTATTTTTCAAGCGGCAGACTCAAGCCGGCTTTCGCCGGATACACAATGATTGTGAGGGCGGATGCGCACTTGTCAAGGCAGCTTGACGCGCTCGGGCTTGCGCTCCCGCTGCACGACCCATTAACGCGTCGGAGAGTTGGGTCGCTCCGGTAGAAATCGCTTACACCAGCGCTTACACGGAGTGCTCGGGGGACGTCGGAGTTAGCGGCTCTTAGCCTGCCGAGCCTAGGTGACGCTGGTGCCGGTGAGAAGAGTCGAACTCCCGACCTTCGCATTACGAATGCGCTGCTCTACCAACTGAGCTACACCGGCGTCGACCGACGGCAATGCTGCCGTCGGGCGAAGCGGCGATTTTAGCGCATTCGAGCGCCTCTTCGACCGCAACAGCGGCGGTCGAACAGGCTTGTCGATCGATGAACGCCACCGCCGCCCAGCTACTTCAGCTCGAAAGGCCCCAGCTTCTTCGGCACGGGCACGTTGCGCAGCGACACGTAGACCGGCAGCCCGTCGACATAGGTCGGCGGGTCCTCGCCCTGGATCAGCGGCTTCAGGTAGCGCTTGCAGCGCGCGGTGATGCCGAAGCCGTCGTCGGTGATGAAGTCGCGCGGCATGAACTTTTCGACGTTGGCGACGTCGGCAAGCGCCGCGGTGCCGATCCGGTACGCATATGGCGAATCGGAGATCCGCTCGACCGTCGGCATCACCGCGTTCTGCCCGTCGAGCGCGAGCTCGACCGCCTTCTGGCCGAGTTCGTAGGCTTGCTGGACGTCGGTCTTCGAGGCGATGTGGCGCGCGGCCCGCTGCAGGTAGTCGGCGACCGCCCAATGGAACTTGTAGCCGAGGGCGTCCTTGACCATGTTGGCGACAACCGGTGCGGCGCCGCCGAGCTGCGCATGGCCGAAGGCGTCGCGGGTGCCCTGCTCGGCGAGAAAAGTGCCGTCGGGGTGGTGGCAGCCTTCGGAGACGACGACGGTGCAGTAGCCGTGTTCGCGCACCAGCGCGTCGACGCGCGCGATGAAGCGCGCCTGGTCGAACTCGATCTCCGGGAACAGGATCACGACCGGGATGCCATGGTCTTCGACCAGCCCCCCGGCGGCGGCGATCCAGCCGGCGTGGCGGCCCATCACCTCGAGCACGAAGACCTTTGTCGACGTGCGCGCCATCGAGCGCACGTCGAACGACGCTTCGAGCGCCGACACCGCCACGTACTTCGCGACCGAGCCGAAGCCCGGGCAGCAATCGGTGATCGGCAGGTCGTTGTCGACCGTCTTCGGCACATGGATCGCCTGCAGCGGATAGCCCATCGACGCCGACAGCTGGCTGACCTTGAAGCAGGTGTCGGCCGAATCGCCGCCGCCGTTGTAGAAGAACCAGGCGATGTCGTGCGCCTTGAAGACCTCGATGAGGCGCTCGTACTCGCGCCGGTTGGCATCGAGCGACTTCAGCTTGAAGCGGCATGAGCCGAACGCGCCGGACGGGGTCGAGCGCAGGCCGGAGATCGCCTCGGCCGTCTCCTGCGAGGTGTCGATCAGGTCTTCGGTGAGCGCACCGATGATGCCGTTGCGGCCGGCGTAGACGGTGCCGATCCGGTCGGCGTGGCGGCGCGCGGTCTGGATCACGCCGCAGGCCGATGCGTTGATGACGGCGGTGACGCCGCCCGACTGGGCGTAGAAGGCGTTCCGGGTGTTCATTCGATCGATCTCCTTGGAGGTTCAGCAGCCGAGCAAGGCGCGCGTCACGATCTCGCGGACGTCGCTCGACAGGTCGGGGCGTGCGGCGACCCGGTTGATCGCGTCGCGCGCGCCGGCACGATACGGCTCGGCCAATTTGGTCCAGCGATCCATCACGCGCGCGATGCGCGCTGCCATCTGCGGGTTGGGGCCGTCGAGTTCGAGGACGCGATCGGCCCAGAACTGGTAGCCGCCGGCATCGGCCCGGTGGAACGCCGCCGGGTTGCTCATGCAAAACGCGCCGACCAGGCTGCGGGCCCGGTTCGGGTTGCTCAACGTGAACGCCGGATGGCGGAGCAGCGCCTTGACGCGTTCGAAGACCTGGCCGTTGCGCTCGGGAGCGGTGGCCTGGAACGAGAACCACTTGTCGATCACCAGCGGATGATCGCGGTAGCGCTCGAAGAAACGCTCGAGGGCCGGCTCGGCCAATTCGGAATGGGCGCCGATCAGTGCCGACAGCGCACCTTGCGCGTCCGTCATGTGGACGGCGTCCTTGAAGCGCTGATAAGCCCGGCCTGGCCAGACTGCGTCGGCCCGCGCGCTGGCGTCGAGGCAAAGCATCGAGAGCGCCAGGTTGGCGAGCGAACGACGACCCGATGACACCGCGTCGGCCGAGTACGGCCCGATGACCTGGTGCGTGTCGAAGGCCCAGGCCCAGTCGTCGCGCAGCGCGGTCGCCAGCTGGCGCTTCAGCGCTTCGCGCGCCATGTGGATGCGCAACGGGTCGCTCGCATCGAGCTGCTCGGCGACGTAGCCTTCGCTCGGCAAGGTCAGCACCAGTTCCTTGAACGCGGCATCGAGCGACGGATCGCGCAGCACGCCGCGCATCGCCGCGACGAAGCCGTCGTCGAGCGCGACGGTCTCTTCTCCCCGCACCGCCTCGATCAGTCGCCCGAGCGCCAGGCGCTGGGCCGCCTCCCAGCGGTTGAAAGGATCGGGATCGTGGGAGAGCAGGACCAGCAGGTCGGCGTCGGTCAGCCCGTCGACCAGCGTGACCGGCGCCGAGAAGCCGCGCAGCAGCGACGGCACCGGCTCGACGTCGACGTTGACGAAGGTGAAGAAGCTGCGCGCCTCTTCGAGCACCAGCACGCGCTCGGTGACGCCGCTCGCGGCCTCGTCTTCGAGCTGCACCGGCAGTGCCTGGCCGTCGCGCCCGATGAGGCCCATCGCGAGCGGAATCACGCAGGGTTCGTTCAAACCGCCCGAGTCGGCGGCGGCTTGCTCGACGCCCAGCGTGTAAGTGCGCGAGGGTGCGTCGTAGCGGCCGCGTGCGGTCACGCGCGGCGTGCCGGCCTGGCCGTACCAGCGCTTGAACGCATCGAGCCGCGTCGCCAGCTCGCTGCCCGGGTTTGCGTCGGCGATCGCCTGGGCGAAATCGTCGCAGGTGACGGCCTGGCCGTCGTGGCGCTCGAAGTACAGCGCCATGCCGCGCCGGAAGCCCTCGCGGCCGATCAGCGTCTGCATCATCCGCACGACCTCGGCGCCCTTCTCGTAGACGGTCG
>JBDSAB010000474.1:0-7452 GCA_039922395.1 Caldimonas sp. | reverse complement strand
AACGCGTTCGAGAGCGCGAACTTCAGCATCACGCCGATCCCGGAACCCGAGACTTATGCGTTGATGATGGCCGGCCTTGGCGTGATGGGCTTCGTTGCCCGTCGCCGCCGCAAGGGCTGATTCGGATCGCCGCCCCCTTCTGGGGTGGCAAAGAGAAAGCGGACCTCGGTCCGCTTTTGTATTGAGGTTTGAAACCTGCGCGATTAGTTCGACGCATCGCGGTAGGGCTCGTCCTCCTTGATGAAATCGTGCTCGTCGCATGCCGCGTCGCACCACGAGCGGACTGAGGCCAGCGCCAGGATCCGTTCGACATAGCCGGCCGCCACGGCGCCGATCGGCGGCGCGTAGGTCTTGAGGCGCGCGGCGATCGGCGCGTAAAACGCGTCGGCCGCCGTGAAGGCGCCAAACAGGAACGGCCCGCCGCTGGCCGCCAGTTGCTCGGTCCACATGGCATCGATGCGAGCCATATCGGCGGCGACGGCGGGGAACTCGGCCACGCACCGCGCGCCAATTTCGGGCAGTGACGCCTCGATGTTCATGGGGAAGCGGTCGCGCAGGGCGCCGAACCCGGAGTGCATCTCGGCGCAGAGACTGCGAGCCCGGGCGCGCGCCTTCGTGGCGTCGGGCCAGATCCGCCGGTCCGGAAATTTGTCGGCGAGGTACTCGACGATCGCCAGCGTGTCCCAGATGGCGAACCCATCGTCGACAAGCAGCGGCACACGCCCGGTCGGTGCCAGTTGCCGCAAGGTCCTCTTGAACTCCGAGTCGGCGTCCCAGTCGAGGCGAAGGCGGATCTCCTCGAACGGAATGCCGACTTCGGTCATCAGCACCCAGGGGCGCATCGACCAGGACGAGTAGTTCTTGTTGCCGATGTAGAGCTGCATGGCGAGGTCTTCGGAGGACGGGGAGCGCATGCTAGCGCGGCCCGGCCCGACAGGCCGGCGCACAAGGGTTCAGCGCCGATGCACGGCGGCGCGCCAGATGTCGAGGCGCGCAGGGCCCTGATCGCGGGCGAGATAGAGCGGTGCGATCGCCTCGACCGCCGCGGGCCGGATGCCGAGCCGGGCGAGCCCGGGCCGGGTGCCGGACGCGACGTTGTCGATCCGCATCGAGTCGAGGTTGTCCCGCGACATCAGTGGGTCGCCGGGCAGCAGTTCCATCATCAGAGCCTGGAGGCGCGCCAGCGGCCCAGGCAATCCGATCACCGGTCGCGGATGGCCCGCGCAGCGACCGGCCAGGCGGACCAGTTGCGAGAGCGTGTAGACCTCCGGTCCGCAGCACTCCAAGGTCTCGCCGATCGTGGTCCGGTCGTCGAGGCAGCGGACGATCGCCAGCGCGACATCCTCGACCCAGACCGGCTGGAACCGCGCCTTGACGCCCGCCAGCGGAATGACCGGGAAGACCGACTGCAACCGCGCGAACAGGTTCAGGAAGCGATCGCCTTCACCGAAGATGACCGACGGGCGCAGCACGGTGAGATCGATCGCGGGCGACGCCAGCGCCGCCTCGCCGGCCGCTTTCGAGCGCAGGTAGCGACTCGGCGCCTGCACATCGGCACCGAGCGCGCTCACATGAACGACTCGACGTACGCCGGCGGTCGTGCAGGCCTGCGCGAGTCGGCGCGGCAATTGGACATGAACCTGGTCGAACGCCTGCTCGTTGCCGTGCAGGATGGCGACGAGATTGACGACCGCATCGCAGCGCCGCAGCAGGCGCGTCAGCTGGGCGTCGTCGTGGACGTCCGCCGCCACCAGCTCGACGGTCGGCAGCATCTGGATCGCCTTGGCCCGCGCCGGACGCCGGCTCGGCACCACGATGCGGGCATCTCCGCCGCCGAAGCGCTCGACCAGCTTCTCGCACAATGCCGCGCCGACGAAACCGGTGCCACCGAGAACGAGCACATGGGGCATGGGATCGGGCGAAAGGGAGTGGATCTTGGAGCGTCAGGGCAGGTCGGGGTTGGTCAGTGCAGCCGGGTCGGCCGGGCCGATCGCGCGACCCATCCGAGGCTTCAATGCCGTGCCAGGATCGCCCATGACCGCGGCATAGTACATCGCGTTGCTCAGCACCTTCTTGACGTAGTCCCGCGTCTCGGGAAAGGGGATGTTCTCGGCCCACGCCGCCGGCTCGAGCCACGGGCCTTCGCGCCACTTGCGCGGCCGGCCGGGACCCGCGTTGTAGGCCGCGGCAGCCAGCGCCTGCGACCCGCCGAAGTCGTCGAGAACGAGCTTCAGATAGGCGGTGCCAAGACGCAAGTTGGTGTCTCGGTCGGCGATCAGCGAGGGGTTGTAGGCGAGTCCGATCTTCTTTGCCGTCCAGCGCGCGGTCGCCGGCATGATCTGCATCAGGCCGGATGCGCCGACACCGGAGCGAGCGTCCATGATGAAGCGCGATTCCTGGCGCATCAGCCCGTAGACATAAGCCGGGTCAAGGCCGGTTTCGCGCGCGATCGCCGACACCTCGCGCCGGAACGGCATCGGGAAACGCTGCTGGATGTCGACCTCGGCCCGCGTCCGTTCGCTGGTGTTGATGCAGCGGTCCCAGACTTCGCGGTCGCAGGCCAGCTGGGCCGCGGCGAGCAGATCGCGATCGCTCATGCCGCGCAGCGTGAAATTCCATTCGCGCACGCCCTCGTTGCGCAGGCCGATCGCGATCAGCTGCAAGGCCCGCGTGAGGCCGGGATTGGTCTTCGCCGCCGCTGTCTCGACCGGCGTCAGCGGTGCGGGCGGCGCGGGCAGCTTGAGCGGCTGGGCCGCATCCTCGGCCGACAGGGCGCCGTAGAAATTCATCTGTCCCATCAGGCCGTCGAGCAATTCGCGGCTCAACGTGCGCAGCGACTCGGGGTCCTGCGAATCCTTCGCCAGCGCCTGCAGGCCGCGCGCCTTCCAGTACAGCCAGGCCGGCTCGCGCTGCTCGGTGGCGGTCATCGCGTTGATGGCCTGCACGACCTGCTGCCAGCGCGGCCGGCCGCTGTCGGCGCGCAGCGCGGCGCGCGCCTTCCAGGCGAGCGTCTCGTCCGGCCAGTCAATGTCGAATTTGGTCTTGGCCGCCTGTGTGCTGGCGCGCAGGAAGTAGTCTGCCGCGTTGGGTTGCAGCTTTTGTGCGGCCTGCTTGCCGATCACGCCCCAGGTCCAGGCCGACAGGTCGGTCGGGAGCAGCCGCTCCCAACGCTCGCCGAGCAGGCCGGCGGCCGCATCCGGGTCGTTCGACGCCATCCGCATCAGCGCGAGCGTGGTCAGTTCAGCTTCGGCGCGGCTGGTCGCAGTCGCGCCACGGGCGAGGTAGCGCGCCGGGCTGTCGAGCACGTCGTCGAGCGACTTCGCGGCCATCGGGTTGACCAGCAGCACCGCGAGCCGAGCGGCGCGCGGCCGGCTGGCGTCGATCGCGAGGCGCGCCTTGCGCCAGGCATTCGCCGGGGTCAAGACCTTCGCTTCGTACAGGGTCGTCGCCATCAGCGCGCAGCCGTCGTCGGCCTCGCGCTGGGCCAGCCAGGCCGCCAGGGCCGCCTCGCGCACGTCCTTGCCGCCGAGATGATCGACGAGCAGCGCGTAGCAGCTGACCTCGCGGTCGTCGTTCATGCGGAAGCGCGGGTACTCGACCGCCAAGTTGGCCCAATCGCGGCGCCGTCCGAGCTCGAGCAGCCAGTCGTTGCGCAGGCGGTCCTCGACGTAGGTGCCGCTCCATCGCACTGCGAAGGCGTTCAGCTCGTCCTGCTGGGCGTCGACGAGCCGGTTGTTGAGCTCCCAGTAGTCGACCCACATCGCGAGCGGATGGCGTTCCGCGGTGGCGGCTGCGCGCGCCATCGCGAGCCGGGCGCGGTCCTTCTTGCGCAGGGCCTCGCGGGCATCGAGCACGGTCGCATCGCCGCCCTGGGCCAGCGCCGGCGCCGGCGCCGCACCGACGGCCAACGCGGCAGCCAGCGCCGCGGCCTGCAGAGCGCCGCAGAGGCGCCCATATACTGATTTCAACCGAGTCATTCGATTCGACGTCTTCGATCCATTTGAGCCCCGTCTCGAGCCCTCTGCCGATACCGGCCCGCAGCGACTTGCGGGAGCGCCTGCTGGCCGAGCGGATGCGGTTCGTTGCCAGCAGCGCTGCGGCAAAGGCCGAAGCCGATCTGGCCTCTGAATTGCGCGACGTGCTCGCCGATCTGGAGCCGCAGTGCCTGGGCCTTTACTGGCCGCAGCGCGGTGAATTTAACGCACCGGTCGCGCTGGGCGAGCACCAAGGACTTGGAAATTCGCTCAGAGCGTTGCCTTTTGCGCGATGCGCGCCGCCGGAGTTGCACTATCGCTTGTGGGACGGTTCGGCGCCGACCCTCGTCGACGAGTGCGCGATCCCGACGAGCGCCGGCGCCCCGGTCGTGCCCGATGTCGTGCTCGTGCCCTGTGTGGGCTACACGCCGACGGGGTACCGGCTCGGCTACGGCGGCGGCTACTTCGATCGCTGGCTGGCGTCGCACCCAGGCGTGTGTGCGGTCGGCGTGGCGTGGTCGGCCGCGCGGCTCGACGACGCCGAGCTGGCGCCGCAGCCGCACGACGTCCCGCTCGCACTCGTCGTCACCGAGCACGGGCCGGTCTGACACGCATCGAAAGGACCCGCCCATGACCACGACGCCGAGCTCACCCGATCCGACCCGCGAGGCGCTGCGCACGAAGCTGGTTGCGGCACGGCTGGCGCTGCCGGATCGGCTCGAACGCGCGGTCCAATTGCAGAGCGTGCTGCGGGTCTGGCTCGCCGGCCGGCGCGAGAACACGATCGGCGCGTACTGGCCGATCAAGGGTGAGTTCGATCCGCTGCCGGCTCTCTACCGCTGGAGCGAAGGCGGTGTCGACGGCAGCCCGCGCCGCATCGGCCTGCCGGTCGCCGATCGCGAGACCGGCTCGCTGCGCTTTCACGTCTGGTTTCCGGGCTGCCCGATGGAGCAGGACGCCTACGACATCCCGAAGCCGAAGGACACCGACGAATTCAAACCGGCCATGCTCGTCGTGCCGTGCCTCGGCTTCGGCCCGGGCGGCGTGCGGCTCGGCTACGGCGGTGGATTCTTCGAGCGCACCCTGGCTTCGCTGCAGCCGCGCGCAGTCACGGTCGGCGTCAGCTACAGCCACGGTTTCCTGCCGTTTTTGCGGCTCGGCCCGCGCGAGATCCAGCTCGACGCGATGCTGACGGAAGACGGGGTGATGTGGCAGAGGGACTGAGCGACCCAGCATCGGTTCGCCGCTCGCAGCGTGCGCCCGGTCTGCATTGCGCGATCAGGCCGTGCCGTACCCCAACCGCCGCGCGACCTCGAGTGCAAGCGGCGCCTGGTTCAGCGTGTAGAAGTGGATGCCAGGCACGCCGCCAGCGACGAGGCGTTCGCAAAGCTGCGTGACGACGTCGAGGCCGAACGCCCGGATCGAAGCGGCGTCGTCGAGGAAACCCTCCATCTTCAACGCAACCCAGCGCGGGATCTCGATGCCATCGCGTTGCGCGAACTGCGCGATCTTCGCGTAGTTGTGGAAGGGCATCACGCCGGCGACGATGGGTGCGGTCGCACCCAGCTTGCGGGTCGCCTCGACGAAATGAAAGTAGGCGTCGGGGTTGAAGAAGAACTGCGTGATCGATGCGGTCGCGCCGGCGTTCACCTTGTCGACGTAGTGCTGCAGATCACGCGCGGCGTAGCGCTGCGCCGGGTGGTACTCGGGATAGGAGGCGACCTCGATCGCCCAGTCCGCGCCCTGCGATTCGCGGATGAAGCGCACCAGCTCCGCCGCATAGCGGAACTCGCCGGCCGTGGCCGTACCGCTCGGCAGGTCGCCGCGCAAGGCGACGACGCGCCGGATCCCTTGCGCGCGGTAAGTCGCGAGGATCTCGGCGATGTTGGCGCGCGTCGAGCCGACGCAGCTGAGATGCGGCGCGGCCTCGTGGCCAGCCTCGGCGATCGCCCGCACGGTCGCGAGCGTCTTGTCGCGGGTGCTGCCGCCGGCGCCGTAGGTCACGCTGAAGAACTCCGGGTCGACCGCCGCGAGCTGCGCAACCACGTCGCGGAGCTTCGTGTCGCCGACCGGCGTGTTGGGCGGAAAGAACTCGAAGCTGATCGGGGGCTTCTCTTGGGTCATAACGAATCTCCTGCCGGGCGAGCATGGACGAAGAACTCGCGATTGCCGTCGCCGCCTTCGATCCGGCTCTCGAAATAGTCGACGATGCCGAGCCCGCATGTGGCGCATGCAGCGCGGATCCGGGTCTCGACCCGCGCGTGCGCCGTCGGGTCCGAGACGATTCCGCCTTTGCCGATGTCGGCCGGCTGCAACTCGAATTGCGGCTTGACCAGCGCAAGCAGATCGCCATGGCGCTCGAGGCGCCCGGCGAGCGCCGGCAGCACGAGGGTCAGCGAGATGAACGACAGATCCGCGACGACGAGGCCGAAGCGCTGGCGCGGCAGCAAGATGTCCGCGAGCGCGCGGGCGTTGACCCCTTCGAGCGCAACGACGCGCGGATCGGCACGCAGCCGTGCGTGCAACTGGCCGTGACCGACGTCGACGCCCATCACCGAGACGGCGCCGAGCGACAGCAGCACATCGGTGAACCCGCCGGTGCTCTGGCCGATGTCGAGCGCATGGCGGCCGGCGACCGCGAGGCCGCGGCGCTCGAGCGCACCCGCGAGCTTCAGTCCGCCGCGTGAAACCCAGCGCAGCTCGGCGTCGTCGATGACTTCGATCGCGCAGTCGGCCGGCAGGTCCTCGCCCGCCTTCGCCGGCACCGCCCAGCCCTTCGGGCCGAGCCAGCGCACGGCGCCGCGGGCGATCAGCCGCTGGGCGGCCGATCGCGTCGGAGCGAGACCTTGCGCGACCAGCAGCTGGTCGGCGCGCATCGCGCCGCTCAGTAGCGGTACGTGTCGGGCTTGTAAGGCCCGGCCTTGTCGACGCCGATGTAGGCGGCCTGCTCGTCACTCAGCTCGGTCAGCATCGCGCCGACCTTCTTCAGGTGCAGGCGCGCGACCTTCTCGTCGAGGTGCTTCGGCAGCACGTAGACCTGTCCGACCTTGTACTTGTCGGGCTGCGTGTAGAGCTCGATCTGTGCGATCGTCTGGTTCGCGAAGCTCGACGACATCACGAAGCTCGGGTGACCGGTGCCGCAGCCCAGGTTCACGAGCCGGCCCTTCGCGAGCAGGATGATCTTCTTGCCGTCGGGAAAGGTGATGTGATCGACCTGCGGCTTGATCTCTTCCCACTCGTACTTCTCGATCGACGCGATGTCGATCTCGTTGTCGAAGTGGCCGATGTTGCAGACGATCGCCTGGTCCTTCATCTTGGCCATGTGATCGTGCGTGATCACGCGCTTGTTGCCAGTCGTCGTCACGAAGATGTCGCCCTTGTCGGCGGCGTAGTCCATCGTCACGACCTTGTAGCCTTCCATCGCGGCCTGCAGCGCATTGATCGGGTCGATCTCGGTGACCCAGACCTGCGCCGAGAG
>JBDSAB010000473.1:0-2882 GCA_039922395.1 Caldimonas sp. | reverse complement strand
ACGACACGGCCGGCTGATCGCGGCTGCGTGAGACACAGAAGACGGCGGCAGCCGCGCAAAACAGCGTGCTACATTCGGCGCCTGTCGCGCTCCTGCCAGCCCTGATCGCCTCGTGTGAGCACGGTCTGCCGTCGACCGACTCCCTCCAACGCTCTCGACCGCGACTTCGTCATGGCCCTGCCGACTGCTGCGACCGTACGCTCGTCAACCTCGACCCGATTCGCCACACCTGCGCTGTGACGCCTCGACAACCAACGGGCCCTCTGCCATGAAGATCCACGAGTACCAGGGCAAGGAAATCTTGCGCCAGTTCGGCGTGCCGGTACCGCGCGGGTATCCGGCGTTCAGCGTCCTCGAAGCCAGCGAGGCCGCGCAGCGGCTCGGCGGCTCGGTCTGGGTGGTCAAGGCCCAGATCCACGCGGGCGGCCGTGGCAAGGGCGGCGGGGTCAAGCTCGCCCGCTCCCTCGACGAGGTCAAGCAGCTCGCCGGCCAGATCCTCGGGATGCAGCTGAAGACGCATCAGACCGGCCCGGACGGCCAGAAGGTGCGCCGGCTGCTGGTCGAGGAAGGTGCTGACATCAAGAAGGAGTACTACGTCGCTGCTGTGACCGATCGTGCGACTCAGAAGGTCGCGATGATGGCGTCGAGCGAAGGCGGCATGGACATCGAACAGGTCGCGCACGACACGCCCGAGAAGATCGTCAAGGTCTTCATCGATCCGAAGGACGGCATGACCGACCCGCAAGCCGCCGAGCTGGCGCGCGGAATCGGCGTTCCGGGCCCGTCGCAGGCGCAGGCGATCGACATCTTCAAGAAGCTCTACGCCTGCTACATGGCGACCGATGCGTCGCTGGCCGAGATCAATCCGCTGATCCTCGAGGGCAACGGCGCCGTCAAGGCACTCGATGCGAAGTTCAACTTCGACTCGAACGCGCTGTTCCGTCACCCCGAGATCACGGCCTACCGCGATCTGGACGAGGAAGACCCGGCCGAGATCCTGGCCAGCAAGTTCGACCTCGCCTACATCCAGCTCGACGGCAACATCGGTTGCCTCGTGAACGGCGCCGGGCTCGCGATGGCGACGATGGACACGATCAAGTTGTTCGGGGGCGAGCCGGCCAACTTCCTGGACGTGGGCGGCGGGGCGACGGCGGAGAAGGTCACCGAGGCCTTCAAGATCATGCTGAGCAACCCGAAGGTGAAGGCGATCCTCGTCAACATCTTCGGCGGCATCATGCGATGCGACACCATCGCCGAGGGCGTGATCGCCGCGTGCAAGGCGGTCAATCTGAGCGTGCCGCTCGTCGTGCGCATGAAAGGCACGAACGAGGAGCTCGGCAAGAAGCTGCTCGCCGACAGCGGGCTGCCGATCATCAGCGCCGACTCGATGGCCGAGGCGGCACAGAAAGTCATGGCTGCGTTGAAGTAACGACCCGCCGCTACCGAAACGAGGAGAGCCATGTCCATCCTGATCGACAAAGACACGAAGGTCATCACGCAGGGCATCACCGGCAAGACCGGGCAGTTCCATACCCGCATGTGCCGCGACTATGCGAACGGTCGCAACTGCTTCGTCGCCGGCGTCAACCCAAAAAAAGCCGGCGAGGATTTCGAAGGCATTCCGATCTTCGCCACCGTCAAGGACGCTGCGGCGAAGACCGGTGCGACGGTCAGCGTGATCTACGTGCCGCCGGCCGGTGCCGCCGCGGCGATCTGGGAGGCAATCGAGGCCGAGCTCGACCTCGCGATCTGCATCACCGAAGGCATTCCGGTGAAGGACATGCTCGAGGTCAAGAGCCGGATGCGCGCGCGCGAAGCCGCGGGGGCGAAGAAGACGCTGTTGCTCGGGCCGAACTGCCCGGGGCTCATCACGCCCGACGAAATCAAGATCGGCATCATGCCGGGCCACATCCACCGAAAAGGACGGATCGGCGTCGTCAGCCGGTCGGGCACGTTGACCTACGAAGCGGTGGCTCAGCTGACCGAGGTCGGCCTCGGTCAGTCGAGTGCCGTCGGCATCGGCGGCGATCCGATCAACGGCCTGAAGCACATCGACATCATGAAGCTGTTCAACGACGACCCGGGCACCGACGCCGTCGTGATGATTGGCGAGATCGGCGGGCCCGATGAAGCGGATGCCGCGCGCTGGTGCAAGGACCATATGAAGAAGCCGATCGTCGGCTTCATCGCCGGTGTGACGGCGCCGCCCGGCAAGCGCATGGGGCACGCAGGCGCCCTGATCTCCGGCGGCGCCGACACCGCCGAGGCGAAGCTCGCGGTGATGGAGGAATGCGGGTTCACCGTGACCCGCAATCCCTCGGAGATGGGCAAGCTGCTGAAGGGAAAGCTCTGATGTGGGAAGGTCTGACGTCGGGTGCCGTGTGGGCCGCCTTCGGCGCCATCATCGTTGCCAACATCCTCCTGTCGGGCGACAACGCGGTCGTCATCGCGATGGCCGCACGGTCGTTGCCGCAACATCAGCAGAGGAAGGCGGTTTTCTGGGGCAGTGCCGCTGCGATCGTGATGCGGATCGTGCTGACGATCGCCGCGGTGCAGCTGCTGACGCTGCCGTACCTGAAGCTGATCGGCGGCGCGCTGCTGATCTGGATCGGTGTCCAGCTGCTGACCGATTCCGAGGAAGAGGGCGAGGTGAAGGCGCATGGGACTCTCGGCGCCGCCGTCCGTACGATCCTGATCGCCGATCTGGTCATGAGCCTCGACAACGTGATCGCGGTGGCCGGCGCCGCGGCCCGTGCGCCCGAGGCCTATCGGCTTCCGCTGCTCATCATCGGCCTGGTCTTGTCGATCCCGCTGATCATCGTGGGCAGCACGCTGTTGATGAAGGTGATGGACCGGTTCCCGCTCATCATCACGCTCGGCGC
>JBDSAB010000472.1:0-8574 GCA_039922395.1 Caldimonas sp. | reverse complement strand
TGCGAGCGGGTCGAGGCTGTCGTCATCGAGGTCTCCTGTGGGGGTGGGTTGGGGTTGGTTGCATCGACGCCGATCGTTCTTACGCGCCGGCCGTAGGAAAACCGCCCGTGCCCACGTACTGAAATGCCCGACACTGTGACGACCACAGCCGCGGCCAGACCAAGGAACATCGATGACGCACGACGCCCAGATCCGCTTCGACGACGGCGCCGCCTACGAAGGTTTCATGGGCGTGTGGAGCCGGCTCGCCGGCGAGGTGTTCCTGCCCTGGCTCGCGCCGCCCGCCGGCGCCCGCTGGTGCGACGTCGGCTGCGGCAACGGTGCGTTCACCGAATTGCTTTTCGAGAAGAGTGCGCCGAGCGAGGTCGTCGGCATCGACCCGTCGGAAGGACAACTCGCGTTCGCGCGCCCGCGGCTGGCCGGCCGCCCGGCGCGTTTCGACATCGGCGACGCCGCATCGCTGCCGTACGCCGACGCGTCGTTCGACGCCGCGGTGATGGCGCTGGTGATCTTCTTCGTGCCCGACCCCGCCAGGGGCGTGGCCGAGATGGCGCGCGTGGTGCGGCCCGGCGGCAGCGTCTCGGCGTATGCGTGGGACCTGCTCGGCGGTGGCTTCCCGTTCGCCGCGATGCAGCAGGAGATGGCTGCGCTTGGCCGGCCACCGGTGTGGCCGCCGAGCGTCGAGGCGGCGCAACTCGAGGCGCTGCGTGCGCGGTGGGCCGGCGCCGGTCTCGTCGATCTCGAGATGCGCGTGATCGAGGTCGAGCGAACCTTCGCGTCGTTCGACGATTACTGGCGTATCGCGCTGACCGGCCCGCGCATCGCGCCGACGATCGCCGCGATGTCGGCCGACGATACCGCCCGCCTGCAGGGCCGGCTGCGCGAGCGATTGCCCGCCGCCGCCGACGGCACCATCACCTACGGTGCCTGGGCCAACGCGATCAAGGGCCGCGTGCCGGCGCGCTGAGCGGCGTCCGCGAGCGCTCGCGCGCCTAGCGGCGCAGCGCGCCGATCAGTGCCATCAGCACGGCGCCGGTGGCCGCCGCCATCATCAGCGTCTGCAGCGGTGCTGCGTGGGTGCGCTGCACCAGCGAGTCGAACGGCGAGGTCAGCCGGTCGAGCGCCGGCGAGGCGCGGTCGCGCACCGCGTGAACCGTCGCCGCGACGCCGTCGATCGCCGACGCCGTGGTCTGACGGGTCGAATCGAGCAGCCGGTCGGCCGAGTCGGCAGCCCGGTCGACGATGTTGCCGCGTTCGACCTCGAAGTGCTCGCTGGAGAGTTCGCTCATGGTGTGTCCTTTCGGGGCGCGGTGGCGATCCACCGTCTGGATTCCGATCGTCGCGCGCGCCGTGCCTTGCGGCTGTCGGCGGGCTCCGCCGCACGCTGTAGGCGCGGACGCAACCGCGTCACGCCGGGCGGCGTCAGCGCTGGGTCTTGTCCTTCGCGTTCTGCGACTCGATGCGCTCGCGCGCGGCGCGCCAGTCGTCGTCGCTCCAGGCGCGCAGCTCGTAAAAGTTGCCGCCGGTGGCCAGCGCATTGCCGCCGTCCATCGCGATCGTCTGGCCGGTGAGCCAGTCACACTGGCCGCGCGCCAGCAGGAACGCGGCGAGGTTCTGCAGTTCGCTCATCAGCCCGGTGCGCGCCATCGGGTTGTGGCGGATGCTGCGCTCGCCCGGCTGCTCGCCGGGGTTCAGGCGCTTGCTCATCCCCTCGGTGGGGATCTCGCCCGGCGCCACCGCGTTCAGGCGCACGCCGTACCGGGCCCACTCGACCGCGAGCGACTTCGTCATCACGTCGATGCCGGCCTTGCTCATCGCCGACGGCACGACGAAGGGCGAGCCGTTGTCGACCCAGGTCGTGATGATGCTCATCACGTTGCGATACGGCGTGCCGGGCGTCCAGGTGCCGGCCTTCGCCTCGGCGACCCAGCGCTTGCCGATCGCCTGCGTCACGTAGAACGTGCCGTGGAAGACGATGTTCGCGATCGCGTCGAAAGCGCGCGGCGACAGGCTTTCGGTCGGCGCGATGAAGTTGCCGGCCGCGTTGTTGATCAGTCCCGTGAGTCCGCCGCCCTGCCACAGCGACTCGACCATCTCCTCGACCGACTGCGCATTGCGGATGTCGACGCCGAATGTGTCGACCCGTCGGCCCGGGAACCTGTCTCGCCACGTGGCGGCGGTCTCGTCGCAGACGGCCTTGCGCCGCCCGCAGATCGCGAGGTCGGCGCCGAGCGACAGCAGCTGTTCGCCCATCGCCTGACCGAGCCCGGTGCCACCTCCGGTGACCAGGATCCGTTGACCGTTCATCAGCGTGCTGCTGTACATCTGAGCCTCCTTCTTGGCGTGCTGCCTCGCGCAGGATACGCCGCACCGAACGGCGTGTCGGGTGCCATCTATGATCCATCGGAAGGAGATGAATCATGGCTGATACAGAAGTCCTGCCGCTGCCCACAGAGATCATCAAGGCACTCGAAAGCGTCACCACGGCGACCCTGACGACGGTGCTGCTGAAGCTGGGGTTGCGCAACGTGTGGATGCGCGGCACGCGGCCGCTGGCCCCCGGTCAGCCGCGCCGCGTCGGGCGCGCCTTCACGCTGCGCTTCGTGCCGGCCCGCGAAGACCTCGCAACGCCCGCCTCATGGGGCGCGCCGATCTCGACCCGCGCCGCCATCGAGGCGATGCCCGAAGGCGTGATCGCGGTGGCCGATGCGATGGGCGTGACCGATGCCGGCATCTTCGGCGACATCCTGTGCGCGCGCATGCGCAAGCGCAATGTCGCGGCGCTGGTCAGCGACGGCGTGATCCGCGACCTCGCCGGCGTCCTCGGCACCGGCCTGCCGGTCTGGTGCCAGGGCACCGCGGCACCCGCATCGGTGACCAGCCTGACGTTCGTCGCCTGGCAGCAGCCGATCGGTTGCGGCGGCGTCGCCGTCTTTCCGAACGACGTGGTCGTCGTCGACACCGACGGCGCCGTCCTGATCCCTGCCGCGATGCTCGATGCCGTCGTCTCGCAAGCCATCGAGCAGGAGACCCAGGAGGGCTGGATCATGCGCGAGGTCGAGGGCGGCGCGGCGCTTCCTGGCCTGTACCCGATGAACGAGACCACCCGAGCGCGCTACGACGCCTGGAAGAAGCGCGGCGACTGAGGCAGCCGCCGAGGCTGCGCAGACTATTCGCTGACCGTCGGCCTCTTCTCGACCGCGGCGAATCGCTCCGCGGGCAACGGCCGCGCCGGAACTTCGAGCATCGCGACGAGCGGACTCTTCATCGCCCTTGCAAAGGCCGTCACCGACTGGTTCGGATCGGAGGGCAGGCGCTGCGCCGGATCGGCACCGCGCGCGAGCAGAAACGCGACCATGTCGCGCTGGCCTTGCGGATGGCTCAGGAAGTTCGGCACCAACACCCGCGCAAGCGGGATCCACGAGAGCTGATTGCCTTGGGTCGGCGGCACGCGGCGAGCGAGCTCCGGTGCGCGTTGCAGCCACCAGTCCAATGCCGCCCAATGGCTGGTGCGCAGGGCTTCCTCGAAGCCGGGTCGCAAGGTGCCTTGATAGGCCGCGAGCGCTGCGCGCGCCGTGTGGCCGTCGGCCTCGAGGTCGCGGGCGAGCGGCGAGTCGAGCGCGTCGGGATGCAGTGCGCCGAGCGGGCCGAAGCCGATGGCCCCGGGAACCAGGGCTCCGCGCGCGCGCCAGCCGACAACGACCGCGTCGAGGCCGGCCTGCTGCGCGCTCGGACAGGTGAGCATCCGCATCACGTCGTGCTGGACCGCTCTCGGATCGTTGGCTCCGAGCTGGGCCAGGGCCCGCAGCGATGCAGGCGGTGCGCCGCCGAAGTCGGGGCAGCTTTCGCGCCGTGCCAGGTGGGCCAGCGGCGATTCCGTGCAGGCCGCGGTACGGGCACCTTTGTCGAGCAGCTCCGGCAGGACCGGCCACAGAGCCGGGTCGCGTGCCGCCAACGTCAGCGGGCACTCGGCGTAGCCGGCCTGTGCGATGTCGCCGGCCACGATGCTGCCCGGCGCGAACGCGCCGCAGCGCGTCTCGAGTGCCCGTTGGGCGCTGTTCAGCAGCGCGCACGGGCGGGCATCGCCTTCGGTGAGCTTCCCGTGCACATGCTTGACGATGGTCCAGGTCACGCTTGTGTCGGTGGACGCGCCGACGATCCCGAGCACCGCACCGGTCGTTGTGCATCCGGCCAGGATCGTGAGCGCCGCAGATGCCAGCCCGATCAGGGCGGTGCGATACCGAACGCGGAAAGGGGGGTGCAAGGCGGGAACCTGGAACTGGAGGAATCCGGCTCGACCGTTCGGCGACCCGGACGTCGATCATGAGCGCATGCCGTTCGACCGGGTGTTTCGGCGTGTTTCTGCCATCGATGCGGGAAGGGCTTTCGCGACTTCGTGCCGTCCATGTTTGGCGCCGGATTCGAAACGGAAGGTGGACGCTGTCCCGCACGTTCGTCGGCGCTCAGCGCCAACGGCCGCCCACGCCGACACCGGTTGCGCCCGAGGCGCTTCGCGTATCCTTCGCGGCTTTGAAAGACCTGTTACAAGGACGCGAATTGTCTCTGCGGTTACGGCTGATCCTGCTGGCGCTGGCCGTGTTCCTTCCGGCCCTTGTCGCCGCCTTGTGGGTCATCAACCGGGCCTACGACAGCGAACGGGCAGGCCTCGAGCGAGGCCTTCGCGAGACCACGCGCGCGCTGTCGATGGTGATCGACCGAGAGCTGAGCCAGCGCGAGACGGTGGCCCGGTTCCTCGCCGACTCGACCGCGCTCGATGGCGCTCCCAACCTGACTGAAGCGGACTTGCGCGCCTTCTACGAGCAGGCGCGTCGCGCCACCGAGGGACTCGGCGGATGGGTCGTGCTGTCGACGCCGAATGGTCAGATCTTGAACACGCTGCGCCCGTTCGGCACCGCGCTGCCGCTAGGGGCCGAAGAACAGTCGAACGGCTTTGCGTTCGTCACCTCCGACTCGATGCTGACCGGGCTCAAGCGGGGCTCGGTCAGCGGACAACTCGTCGCCTCGATCCAGGTGCCGGTCAAGCGCGGCGGTGCGACGCTGTTGAACGTCGGCCTGCGCGTCAGTCCGGCCGATTTGCAGCGCATCGTCGAGAACCAGCGCATGCCGTCCGACTGGATCACGGCCGTCATCGATCGCGAGGGCACCGTGGTGGCGCGTCGCCCCGAGGCCGCGCGCTGGGTCGGCCAGACGTCGACGCAGAGCATGAAGGAGCAGCTGACGCGCGGCAACGAAGGAACATTCGAGGCGATCTCGCTCGACGGCCGCGAGACCGTGGCGGTGTTCAACAAGTCGGAACGCTACGGCTGGGCGTTCGTGATCGCCGTTCCGCGCGCGGTCTACGGCAACAGCCTCGGTCGATCGGTGTGGGCCGTCGCGGTCGGCGCGCTCGCCTTGCTCGCGATCGCGATGATCGGCGCGGCCTGGGTCGCGCGTGGCATCGAGCAGCCGGTCTATGCGTTGCAGGCGGCGGCCCGCAGTCTCGAGCGCGGCGAGGTCGTGAAGCCGGAGCCGACCGGCGGGGTCGAGTCGGACGAGGTCGCGGCGATCCTCGCGCAGGCCAGCGAAAAGATCGCGCGGTCGCGGGTCGAGCTCGAGGAGCGCGTCGAGTCGGCCGTGCGCCAGACCAAGGATGCGCTCCAGCAGCTGTCGCAGAGCCAGCGCCTCGAGGCGCTCGGCCAGCTGACCGGCGGCGTGGCGCACGACTTCAACAACCTGCTCGCCGTGATCGGCAACAA
The DNA here is from genome assembly GCA_039922395.1 of Caldimonas sp. GTDB lineage: Bacteria > Pseudomonadota > Gammaproteobacteria > Burkholderiales > Burkholderiaceae_C > Schlegelella_A. Next base: position 2,818 of record JBDSAB010000472.1, on the reverse strand, counting down.
CGCCTTCGTGCTGCAGCGTTCGGCGCCCGGCCAGGACACGTCGGGCCCGCTCGGTGCGATCACCCGGGCGGTCCAGGTCGGCAGCCGCCTGACCGGCCACCTGCTGCGCTTCGCGCGCCGCAGCGTGATCAAGCCCGAAGTCATCGACCTGTCCCAGCACCTGCCGTCGCTGGCCGACATCCTGAAGACCGCGCTCGGCTCCGCGATCAGCGTGGCGATGCGGGTCGAGCCGACCACCCGCAAGATCGAAGCCGACACCGGCGAGCTCGAGCTCGCGCTGATCAACCTGGCCGTCAATTCACGCGACGCGATGCCGTCAGGCGGCGAGTTCATCGTCGTCGCCCGCAATGCCTCCGCGGCCGAGGCCAGCGGCCTGGCGGCCGGCGACTATGTCGTGATCGCGGTGTCCGACCAGGGCGGCGGCATTCCACCGCAGGCGATCGACCATGTGTTCGAACCCTTCTTCACGACCAAGGGGCTCGGCAAGGGAACCGGCCTCGGGCTGAGCCAGGTCTACGGTTTCTGTCGACAGGCCGGCGGGACCGCGCGCATCCTCGCGACGTCGGCCGCCGGGACGACGGTGCTGATGCTGCTGCCGGCCACCGCGAAGATCTCCGACATGCCGCGAACGGACTTCGAGCCGGCGCCTGCACCCGAGCACCGCGAGCTGCTGCTGGTCGAAGACAACGACGAGCTCGGCCAGGCCACCGAGACGCTGCTGACCTTGTTCGGCTATCGGGTGACGCGCGCCAGCAGCGCCGAAGACGCGATCCAGCTGCTCGATGCCGGCGACATTCAGTTTGACGTCGTGCTGTCCGATGTGGTGATGCCGGGCGGCATGAACGGCGTCAGCTTCGCGCAGTACCTGCGCAAGAACCTGCCGGAGATGCCGGTCATCCTGATCACCGGCTACGCCTCTCACCTGCGCGACAAGCATGGCTTCGAGATCCTGCAGAAACCGTGCGCGCCCGATGTGCTGCTCGCCGCATTGCGGCGCGCGACCGGGCAACCGGCGGCGGCCTGACGACCAGGGCGCTCGCGCTCAGGCGCCGGCCAGACGGCCGAGCCATTCGCGCAGCGCGTAGCGCATCTGCACGAACCCGGTGTTCGACGGCACCCACGAGAGCGCCGACAGCTCGGTGTCGCCCGCCAGGCTCATCGGCGCGGCTTCGATACGCATCGCCGACCCGGCGGCTTCGCGGAAGGCGCGCAGCGCGCGCGGCATGTGCAGCCAGTGCGTCACCAGCACGATGTGATCCACGCCGGCCGGCTTCAGCAGCGCGACGGTGCGCGCCGCGTTCTCGCGCGTGTCGCGCGACTCGGCCTCGATCCACTTCAGCGGCCGGCCGTATTCCTCGCGCGCGATGCGCGCCGCAACCTCGGCCTCCGACACCGACCTCCGTTGCGCATGGCCGACGCCGCCGCTGAAAGCCAGCGGCGCGCCGGTCTGGCGCGCGAGCCAGACGCCATAGCGCAGCCGCTCCATCGAGTACGTCTGCAGGTTGCTGGTGCCGTACTCCGGGGCGAGCTGTTCGACGCCGCCGCCGAGCACGACGATTGCGAACGGCCGGCGCCCCGCGGCCTCGGCCCTCAGCTCGCGAATGCGCTCGGCGTTCATTGTCGGCTCCTGCGGCAGGAGCAGCCATGAGACGAAGTGCGCCGGCGCGGTCGACGCGCTCAGCCAGAGCAGCGCGACCGACAAGCCCAGCAACGGCCAACCGAAGCGACCGCGCCGGCTGAGGAGCCAGGCGGCGATCAGCACAAGCACCAGCAGCGGCACCGGAGGCAGGATCAGCGAAGTCAGAACCGGCTTCCAATTCTCGATGCCGAGCGAAACGAAGAAGCTGTTCACGGGATGGGCAGGGCGGTTGAGGGCGCGCGATTGTGGCCCAGACGCTGCAGCAGGCAGCGCGCGACGTCGAGTCGCGGCATCATGCGAGCCCGCACGAAAAAGACGACACCCACGCCATGAGCGAAGCGACCGACCGATTGCGCCAGCAGCTGATCCGCAATTTCGACGACATCGAGAAGACCCGCGAGGAGCGCGCGCCGCTCTACGCCACGCTCTGCGCGCGTCTGGGGCGCGGCACCGCCGCGACCAAGCTCGGCATCAGCATCGACATCGTCGAGCCCGGCAAGCGCGGTTGTCCGTATCACTTCCACTACGCGCAGGAAGAGGCGTTCGTCATCCTCGAAGGGAGCGGCACCTTGCGGGTGGCGGGCGAGATGCTGGCGCTGAAGGCGGGCGACACGGTGTTCATTCCGCCGGGACCCGCGTATCCGCATCAGATCATCAACACGTCGGATGCGCCGCTCAAGTTCCTGTCGATCAGCACGAAGGACAGCCCGGAGGTGGTCGAGTACCCGGACTCCGGCAAGTACCTCGCGTCGGCGACGCGGGATGGCGAGCCATACGGCTTCGCCCGCATGCACCGCGAGAAGGACGATCTCGACTACTGGGACGGCGAACCCTGAGCATGCCGCGGGCGAGAGCCCGCTCGCAAATGCCGATTCAGAAGAAGGCCTGCAGGCCGGTCTGCGCGCGCCCGAGGATCAGCGCGTGGACGTCGTGGGTGCCTTCATAGGTATTGACCGTCTCCAGGTTCTGGGAATGGCGGATGACGTGGTACTCGCCCATGATCCCGTTGCCGCCATGCATGTCGCGGGCCTGCCGGGCGATGTCGAGGGCCTTGCCACAATTGTTGCGCTTGACCAGCGAGATCATTTCCGGCGCCATCCTGCCTTCGTCGAACAGGCGTCCGACGCGCAGCGATGCCTGCAGGCCGAGCGCAATTTCGGTCTGCATGTCGGCGAGCTT
>JBDSAB010000471.1:0-5191 GCA_039922395.1 Caldimonas sp. | reverse complement strand
CGTGAGTCGCCCCGCCTGTGAACGAAAAAGAACCCATAGCCAGCGAGTGAGACTTCGACATGTTGGTCACACTGCTCGCACACGACGCCGTGCCTAAGACAGCGCAGCCCGCGGCCAAGCCGAAAATCGATGCGACACTCGCCATGCGTTACCCACTGCGCATACTGCTCGCCGAGGACAACGTCGTAAATCAAAAGCTCGCGATGCGCCTACTGCAGCAGATGGGTTACCGGGCGGACTTGGCCAGCAACGGCATTGAGGCGATCGAGAGCATCGAGCGCCAAACCTACGACGTGGTGCTGATGGACGTGCAGATGCCCGAGATGGATGGACTCGAGGCGACGCGTCGGATCACGGCCCGCTGGCCGCAGACTCAGCGCCCGCGCATCGTTGCGATGACAGCCAATGCGATGCAGGGCGACCGCGAGGCATGTCTGGCCGCCGGGATGGACGACTACGTGGTCAAGCCGATCCGCGTCGATGCACTAGTCGAAGCCTTGCAAAGCGTGACACACCGCTGAGAAGCCTGAACGTAGGTCCTGCCAGCGAAGCAGTCGCCCGCGACCCACCGGAATTGGCCGCTTGGAGACCCACGGCCGGGCCTCCGTTGCTCCCTCCGCAGGTCATTGCGACAAGAATGCGAGGACGACGCCTCTTCAATCCAAGCCCTGCGCTCGCCGACGTTGGGTAGACGTAGCTAACGACAGGCGGCTTTTGACACTGTCGTCGCTCTGAGCGCTCGTCGCTTATCAGTCGTTGCTGGGCGGGAAGGTTTTTGCTGCATCTCGGTGCGTATGGATAGCAACTTATGCATGGCCCTATGCATTTCGACCGATGCCTTAAGCACAAGGCGCTCCAACCGTTTGCCGCCCACGCTCAGAGTCAGCCGACCTAAAGTAATTTAGTCGGTGGCCCGAGCCACGGCACACCCCCCGAAGGAAGCCTCCATGAAACTGCCGACCTCTTTCTCCGCCGGTGCTGGGACAAGCGGTTCCCGCATTGTTGTCGCAGTCGTTGCAGTGACCGCGGCGCTGACGGCTTTTGCGGCGCTGCGGCTCAATCCTGAGGCGCAAACGTCGCAGCGTTCGGGCGCAGCCGCGATAGTGCGGACACCTGAAGCGATCCTTGCGCCAACCCCTGCAGCCGACTTCCTTGGTGAGAACGACAGGGAACTGGCCTCCTACGCGCCCCACGGCGGATAACCGCATCGCGGTGCCAGTCACCTCAAAGAACTGACATCGCGCTTGCTCATCCGCGATTGCGGGTGTGCAATCCACCCTCTGTGATCGGGGGTGGTCATGATTGGCGTGCGCGCTAGGATTCTCGTAGACCTGTCGCGATGCCTCATCTTGGGGTTGTTATCGCTGACAGTGTTCGCTACCGGCCCCGCCGCTTACTCGCAGTCAATCAGCCCACCGCAGGAGTTGAGCCAAGCCCTACGGTCGCATGCCGGCCAGGCGAAGACGGTAACGCTCCCGGACACGGTCCGGGCTGGAAGTGGCGACGATAAGACCGTCCTTATGCCGACCTATCGCTTGCGTGCAGACCTCGGCCAGATCCCGGCACGGACCACGATTTACCTGCCTGGAGTCTTTGCGCATGCCCGGGTGGCCGTCAATGGTCACACCGTAGCCGACCACATTCGCAGCCCACTGCCGCGGCACCCGCGCGGCGCAGACCGCCTCGTGCTGGCGCCGGTGCCCAGCGAGTTTCTTCGTTCTGGCGCAAACGACATAGAAGTGATGCTGGTGGCGCCACGGATGACCAGCCTGTCGAGGGTCTGGATCGGCGATGAGGACGAGCTTCGTCACATGCACGACCGCAAGGCGTTTTTGGCTGTAACCGGCCCGATCATTGCGGCCGCGGTGATCTCTGCACTGTCGCTGTGCGTGCTCGTGCTCTGGGCGCGCAGCCCGGTCGAAACACTGTACGGCTACTTCGGCATCGGCGGACTGCTATGGGCGCTGCACACCGTCTGGACCGTTGTTCCCGACCCGCTGCTGAACCCGCCTCATCTGGGCATTTGGTGGACGATGGGGTATCCGTTCTTCGTCACGCCGCTGGTCATTTTTTGCATTCGGCTCGCGCGGTGGCACCTGCCTGGCTTCGAGCGCGTGCTGTGGATTGGCATCCTCGCTGGTCCAGTCATTCTGTACGCTGCCGATGCCGGCGGTGTGCTCGAGGACGCGCTGATGTACTGGCGACTCGCCTGGATCGGTGCAGTCGCGGTCGGCGTCGCCGCGGTCGGCCGTTACGCGCTCCAGCAACGCAGCACGCAAGGCGTGCTGTTGCTGACCACCGGCGCGCTGGCGCTGGGGTTTGGGGTACGCGACTGGCTACTCGACCGAGAACTGTCCGACAACAATCCAGTTTTCCTGACCAACTATTCGGGACTGCTGTTTTTCCCGCTCGTCGCCTGGATCTTGATTGACGGCTTTGTGAAGACGGCGCGTGAACTCAAGCAGTTGAATATTGAGCTGGAGCGGCGCGTGACCGCCAAGGGAGCGCAATTGCAGGAGGCCGTGGAGGACATGCGCGTCGCGAAGGAAGCGGCCGAAGCGGCGAACCGGGCGAAGAGCACCTTCCTTGCCGCCGCCAGCCACGACCTGCGGCAGCCCGCGCACGCACTGGGGCTGTATCTGGCCGCCCTGCGCGGCGAGGATACGAATGTCGGTCAGAGCGTCGTGATTGATCGCATGGCGGCGTCGGTTGCAGCGCTCGACACGATGTTCAACGCTCTGCTCGACATCTCGCGCATGGACGCCGGCGCGCTCGAGGTCGATGCACATGCCTTCTCGCTCAAGTCAATGCTACATCGACTCGCCGAAGAGTTCTCCCGCGAGGCGACCGAGAAGAGCCTGCGCTTGTCCGTTCGGGTGTCGGCAGCGGTGACTGGCCGCAATGCGCTCAGCGATCCGCTGCTACTCGAGCGCATCATCCGGAACTTGCTTGACAACGCCGTCAAGCACACACGAGTCGGCGGCGTTTTGCTCAGCTGCAGGGTCCGTGGCGAGTCCGGGGGTCGCTTGCGCGTTGAAGTCTGGGACACTGGCCCAGGAATTCCGCCCGCTGATCGCGAGCGCGTGTTCGACGAGTTCTTCCAGCTCGGCAACGCGGAACGCAATCGCGCGGCCGGCCTTGGCCTCGGCCTGTCGATCGTACGCCGCCTCGCTAACCTACTTGATCACCCACTGCGACTGGTCTCGACGGTCGGTCGCGGAACGCGTTTCGTGCTCGATCTGCCGACGACCGGTTTGGCGGTCCGCAGCGCCTCAAGCGACCTGCAGATCGGCACCCTGAAACTGCTCCGCGTCGGCGTGATCGATGACGATCCGGAGGTGCGCAGTGCCATGCGCGTGCTTCTTGAGCGCTGGGGCTGTGTCGTGACTACAGGTGCGAGCTCGGGCGAACTGATCGCGCTCGCCGGGGACCGCCCGGCCGAGCGTCTGCAGGCCCTCATCGTCGACTATCAGTTGAGCGAAGGGCGTACCGGGCTCGACGCGATTGCAGAATTCAGGCGCGCGTACGGAGATACCCCACCGGCTTTGATCGTTTCAGGAGCTTCCGCTCCTGATCGCTTTGCTGAGCTGAAGGCCAGCGGCTTTGAGTGGCTGACCAAGCCGGTCCCGGCTGTACGTTTGTGGCAGTGGCTGAGCCAAGCTTCGTTGGCGATCTCGGCGGGCACCGATGGAGGCGTGCCGGTGACGCGCGACGGGACGGCAGCGTTGGAGGCGTTGCAATGATCGCGGTTATCGCCGACGACCATCCGCTGGTGCGCGACGCTCTTGGGCGCGTTGTCTGCCAGCTCGAGCCCGGGGCGCAAGTGCTGGAAGCGGGCGACTATGCGACGCTGCTAGAGCGCCTCGCCGGCGCCGCACCCGATCTGTTGCTCGTCGACCTTCACATGCCCGGGATGGACGGCCTTGACGGCTTGCGCCGACTGCGCGCGAAGTTTCCAGTCCTCACCATCGTCGTAGCATCCGGCCATGACGATGCGCCGACGATCCGGGCGGCGCTGGCTACGGGCGTAAACGGCTTCATTCCGAAGGTTGATTCCGCTGACCTCCTCCTCCAGGCCCTGCGCGTCGTGCGCGCTGGCGGCATCTACGTACCCGCGCGCTCACTTGGCGATTTGCGCAACGGGCTGCCTTCTGCCGCTCCCAACGGTTCCGATCTGACCCCACGCCAGCTCGATGTGCTTCGACTTTTGCTGAAAGGCGAGCCGAACAAGACCATCGCACGCCAGCTCGGCCTGACCGAAGGCACCGTGAAGATTCACATTGCCGCGATCCTTCGCACACTCCAGGCGAGGAACCGCACAGAGGCCGTGGTGCGCGCCCGGGAACTCGGCTTCGGCTGAGCGGCATAGACCTTCCGACCGACCCGCCGTCCCACTTCGGGACGATGCCAAGCGCGGTCGCGCCGCCTAGAGTGCTTTCACACGACTCCGGTAGAAATCAAATGAATGCATCTCTGGGATTGCAATCGCGTGGTGCGCTTTCGGTGCTGCTTGCCACATTCTGGACAGCACCCGCAGAAGCCGAGAAGCCGCCGACTTCGAGCAGCGATCTAAAACGTGCGATGAAGCACTACGAGCGCTGTAAATGGGTCGAGGCGTTTGATGAACTGATACCGCTGGCCGATGCGGGCGGAGCAGAAGCCGCGCGAATCGCGCTGATGATGCGCGCCCATGGATCGCGACTCTTTGGCCATCACTTTGTGGTCGGCCCCCATCGGATGGAGCGCTGGTTGGATGCCGCATCTGGAACGCTCGCTCCCACATTGGCAACGACGCACACTAGCAAATGACATCGGCGCCCCATCTCCGAACCCGGACGGTCGAGAAGACTGAGCGCGTAGTGGGCGATCGGCAAGACCGTCAATTGACCCGTCCTTCTTTGCGGCGCGCTCTGCCGTTCCTGCTCGCCGCCTCTCTGCTGGGGCTGACTGCTCCAGGGGCGTACGCGCATTGCGAACGGCACCCCTTCAGCTCGACCTCAGTCAAACAGCTAAGGATCATGTATCTGCGGTGTGCCGAGGTGTCATCACGGGTGGTGCTGGACAGCGTCACCACAACTCGTTGCTCGGCCGCGGCGGACGAGTTGCGCGACCGCGGGTTTAACGGCAGCTTCGAACAATTGACCTCGTGGTGGCAGTTGAACCGGACTTCGACAATTCAGAGCAGCGCCAC
>JBDSAB010000470.1:0-3558 GCA_039922395.1 Caldimonas sp. | reverse complement strand
CACATCACCGAAGACAACCATGAAACTGCCAACCCTTCGCCGCCCGGTCGCGGCCACCGCCGCAGCGCTCGGCCTGCTCGCCGCCGGCGCAGCGCACGCGGGCACCTGCGAGAACCTCACCGTTCTCAACGTCGGCCTGGGCGGCGGCGCCGTCACCGGCTCGGTGACCATCCCCGGCCCGAATTTCACCGCGGCAAACGGCGTCACCTATACGAACTTGCCGTCCTTCTGCAAGGTCAGCGTCGTGATGACGCCGACGACCGATTCGTTCATCAACGTCGAGCTGTGGTTGCCGGTCAGCACCTGGAACCGCAAGTTCCAGGGCATCGGCAACGGCGGCTACGCCGGCACGATCCAGCAGGGCCTGGGCACGATGATCACCGGCCTGCAGCAGGGCTTCGCGGTCGCGACGACCGACATGGGCACCGCGCCGTCGTCCACCACCGATGCCGACGCGCTGATCGGCCATCCGCAGAAATGGATCGACTGGGGTTCGCGCGCGACGCACCTGATGACGGTGGCCTCGAAGCAGCTGATCCAGACTTTCTACTCCGCCCCGCCGACCTATTCGTACTTCACCGGCTGCTCGACCGGCGGGCAGCAGGGCCACATGTCGGCGCAGCGCTATCCGGCCGACTACGACGGCGTCCTCATCGGCGACGCTGCGAACAACCGCACCCACGACCACACCGCCGCGCTGTGGGGCTACCAGTGGGCGCACAAGACGCCGCTGGCGCTGTTCTTCAGCACCGGCCAGACCGGCGCGATGGCGGCGGCGAGCGCCAGGCAATGCGCCGTCAAGAGCGGCGGCGTTGCCGGCGATCCGTTCCTGACCGACCCGCGCGCCTGCGACTGGGATCCGGCCTCGATGCAGTGCACCGGCGCCCCCGACGGCATCTGCCTGACGGCCGACCAGGTCGCCACCGCGCGCGCCAAGTACCAGGGCCCGCGCAACCCGGTGACGGGCAAGCAGATCTTCCCGGGTCTGCCCTACGGCAGCGAGCCGCCCGCGACCGGCGGCTGGGCGAACCTCGACACCCAGCTCGAGACGCCGTTCGGCTCGCTGTTCAAGTGGGTGTTCGGCCCGACGTTCACGTATCTGAACTTCAACTTCGACACCGACATGCAGACGCTCGACTCGGTGCTCGCGCCGATCCTGAAAGCCAACAGCACCGACCTGTCGGCGTTCAAGAGCCGCGGCGGCAAGATCCTCGCGTACCACGGCTGGTCGGATCCGCTCGCCTCGCCGCAGGACGGCATCAACTACTACGAGCGCCTCGTCGCCGCGCAAGGCGGCAGCACCAACAGCGCGACCAAGGCGGTGCAGAGCCATTACCGGCTGTTCATGGTGCCCGGCATGTACCACTGCTCGGGCGGTCCCGGTCCGAACGCGTTCGGCCAGCCGTACGGCACGTCGGCGACGATCCCGAAGCCGCTCAGCCCCGACGCCGGCCACGATGTATTCCGGGCGCTGCAGCAGTGGGTCGAGAAGGGCGTGGCGCCGCAGCGCGTCGTCGCGACGAAGTACACCAACGACGACGACACCCAGCCAGTGCTGATGACACGCCCGCTGTGCGTCTACCCGAATGTCGCGCGCTACAAGGGCTCCGGCGACACGAACGACGAGGCGAACTTCGTCTGCGCGCCAACGGTAGGTCGCACGAATCCAGCTCAGGTGCCTGCAGCTGAGTACATCAACTGAGTGACCGCTCGAGGCCGCTATCCGCGGCGGCCAGTTAGTCCCTGAAAACCCAAAGCGCGAAACGTGAATGCTTCCCTGGTTCGGCCACGTACTCCTTGAAGCCATCGACGCAACCGATCGAGAACGGCAAAGGCCCGCTCGACTTCGGCAGGTGGTGTGACGCCGGTCGCGGGCGACGCCGGCCGGCCGGCGTCGATCAAGCTCGGCGCCGAGCCCGCGCGCGCGGCGACGGCGGGCCCTCGAGCCCGAGCCCCTGCAGCGCCGGCAGCGCCCGCAGCCGCGGCGCCGCGAAGCGGATGAACTCGCGCACCTTGGCCGTTGCGCCCCGGCCGGCCGGGTACACCAGGTGCACCGGCTGCGGCGCGGGCTCGTGGTCGGCGAGGACCACGCACAGGCGCCCGTCGCACACCTCGTCGGTGACCTGATAGGCGAGCGCGCGGGCAAGGCCCTGTCCCGCCACCGCCGCCGCGACCTTGACGTCGTTGCCGTTGACGACCAGCCGCTCGCGCGGCTCGGCGCCTGCCCTGCCGTTCGGCAGGCGCCAGCCGAGGCGCTGCTGGCCTTCGATCGTGAGCCCGATCGCACGGTGTCCGCGCAGGTCGGCCGGCATGCGCGGCGTACCGTGGCGCTCGAGGTAAGCGGGCGAGGCGACGATCACCGCACGCATGTGGCCCAGCGGTACGGCCGTGAGCCCGGAGTCGGGCAGCACGGCGATGCGCACGGCGACATCGAAGCCCTCGTCGACGAGGTGCACGAGGCGGTTGGTGAAGAGCGCGCGGGCCTGCAGCGCCGGATGGCGATCGAGAAACTCGAACAGCAACGGCGCGATGTGCCGGCTTCCGAACAGCGCGGGTGCGGTCACGGCCAGCGCGCCGCGCGGCTCGTCGCGGACGCCGCCCACCGCCGCCTCGGCCGCCTCCAGGTCGCCGAGGATGCGGCGGCAGTCGGCGAGGAAGGCCTCGCCCGCTTCCGTGAGCCGCAGGCTGCGCGTGGTCCGCTGCAGCAGCAGCGCGCCGAGATGGCGCTCGAGCGCGGCGACGGCGCGCGTCGCCGCCGGCGCCGAGATCTCCCGCCGGCGCGCGCCGGCGACGAAGCTGCCGCCCTCGGCGACGGCCACGAAGGTGCGCAGGCGCTGCAGATGATCGACCGGCATTCTTGCTCCCGGCGCAATTGTGAAGTACCGAGAAGACCATTTCCTTCCGGTCGAGGCACGGACTACGCTTGCATCACCCATCCACCGAGGACACCGCCATGCCGACCCCGATCCGCCTCCACCGCCATCCACTGTCGGGCCATGCGCACCGCGCCGAGCTGATGCTTTCGCTGCTTGGCCTGCCGACCGAGCGGGTCGACATCGACTTCGCCACTGCCGAGCACAAGTCGCCGTCGTTCCTCGCTCGCAACGCGTTCGGCCAGTTGCCGGTGATCGAGGACGGCGGGTTCGTGCTCGCCGACAGCAATGCGATCCTGGTCTACCTCGCGCTGACCCACGACGCCGAGCGGCGCTGGCTGCCGGTCGATGCGCGCGTCCAGGCGCAGATTCAGCGCTGGCTGAGCGTCGCCGCCGGCCAGCTCGCGAACGGGCCGGCGGCCGCGCGCGTCAGCGCGGTCTTCGGACGCCCGTCGAACCCGCAGCACGCGGCGACCGCGCGCCAGCTGTTCGACGTGATGGAAGCCCACCTCGCCGATCGCGACTGGCTCGCGGCGGACCACGCCACCATCGCCGACGTCGCGATGTACACCTACACCGCGCATGCGCCCGAAGGCGGCATCGCGCTCGGGCCGTGGCCGCGCCTGTGCGCCTGGGTTGCACGCGTCGAGGCCCTGCCCGGCTTCGTCGGCATGAAGCGCTCGCC
>JBDSAB010000469.1:0-4674 GCA_039922395.1 Caldimonas sp. | reverse complement strand
CGCGGTCGAGATCATCTTCCGCGAAGAGAAGAACGATCCGGTGAAGCTCGCCGCGCGCGAGGCCGAGTACAAGGCCAAGTTCGCGAACCCGTTCATTGCGAGCGCGCGCGGCTACATCGACGACGTGATCCAGCCGCACGAGACGCGCCGGCGAGTCTGCCGCTCGCTGGTGATGCTGCGCGACAAGAAGGTCGACGACCCGGCGCGCAAGCATTCGAACATTCCGCTGTGAGCGGCCGGGAGAACAACAAGATGTTCACCAAGATCCTGATCGCTAATCGCGGCGAAAGCGCTCGCGCAGCGAGCGCTTCGGCGAAGCCACATTGCCTGGTGCGCGCAGCGCACGAAGGCGATTTCACACTGATGGAGACGACCTGTGTTTAACAAGATACTGGTCGCCAACCGCGGTGAAATCGCCTGCCGCGTCATCAAGGCCGCGAAGAAGATGGGCATCGCGACGGTGGCGGTGTATTCCGATGCCGACCGCGACGCGCTGCACGTAGCGCTGGCCGACGAATCCGTGTGCATCGGGCCGCCGCCGAGCCGAGAGTCGTATCTGGTGATGGACAAGATCATCGCGGCCTGCAAGCAGACTGGCGCGCAGGCGGTGCATCCGGGCTACGGCTTCCCGAGCGAGAACGAGGCGTTCGCGCGTCGCGTCGAGGAGGAAGGCATCGTCTTCATCGGCCCGAAGCACGGGTCGATCGCAGCGATGGGCGACAAGATCGCATCGAAGAAGCTCGCCGCGGCGGCAAACGTCAACACGATCCCCGGCCACAACGCGGCGATCGACACGCCCGAGCACGCAGTCGAGATCGCACAGGGCATCGGCTACCCGGTGATGATCAAGGCGAGCGCGGGCGGCGGCGGCAAGGGGCTGCGCGTCGCGTTCGACGACAGGGAAGCCTTCGAGGGATTCGCATCGTGCCGCAACGAGGCGAAGAACAGTTTCGGCGACGACCGCGTGTTCATCGAGAAGTTCGTGGAAGAACCCCGCCACATCGAGATCCAGGTGCTCGGCGACGCGCACGGCAACGTCGTCTACCTGAACGAGCGCGAGTGCTCGATCCAGCGCCGGCACCAGAAGGTGATCGAGGAGGCGCCGAGCCCGTTCATCAGCGACGCGACGCGCAAAGCGATGGGCGAGCAGGCGGTGGCGCTCGCGAAGGCGGTGAACTACCAGAGCGCCGGCACGGTCGAGTTCGTGGTCGGCAAGGACCAGAGCTTCTACTTTCTCGAGATGAACACGCGACTGCAGGTGGAACACCCGGTCACCGAGTGCATCACCGGGCTCGATCTGGTCGAGCAGATGATCCGAGTCGCGGCCGGCGAGCCGCTCGCTTTCACGCAGGCGCAGGTCCGGCGCGTCGGCTGGGCGATCGAGTGCCGCATCAACGCAGAAGACCCGCTGCGCGGCTTCTTGCCGTCGACCGGCCGGCTGGTCACGTTCCAGCCGCCGCCGCAGACGCTCGAGGCGGCGATTCCGACCTTGCCGCAGCCTGAACCCGACGAGCCGGCTCGGCCGGCGGCGATCGGCGGCATCCGCGTCGACACCGGCGTCTACGAGGGCGGCGAGATCCCGATGTACTACGACTCGATGATCTGCAAGCTGATCGCGCACGGCACCGACCGCGCCGACGCGATCGCGCGGATGCGCGAGGCGCTGAACGGCTTCGCGATCCACGGCATCTCGAGCAACATCCCGTTCCAGTCGGCGCTGCTGGCGCATCCGCGATTTCAGGCTGGCCAGTTCAACACCGGCTTCATCGTCGAGGAGTTCCCGAGCGGCTTTACACGCGCTTCGGTGCGTCACGACGATCCTTCGTTCCTGCTCGCGCTGGCGGCGATCGTCAATCGACGCCTGCTCGACCGCGCGGCCCGGATCAGCGGTCAGCTGCCCGGTCACGAGATGCGGATCGCCGAGGACTTCGTGGTCGTCTCGAGCGATGCCGAGCGCGGGCGTGAGGACACGCCGGTGCACGTTCGCACACGTGGCGCAGCGTTCGACGTCACCTTGCACGGCACGACCCACGCCTATACGCTCGATGGCTCGCTGCGCGAGACCGTGGTCCGCGGCAGCCGCGACGGCGTGCCGTTCTGCGCCCAGGTCGAGCGCCATGGCCTCGGCTATCGGCTCTCGCACAACGGCGCGCAGATCGAGGTGCGGGTGTTGTCGACGCGCGCCGCCGAGCTCTACACGCTGATGCCGGTGAAGGCGCCGCCCGACATGTCGAAGTTCCTGCTGTCGCCGATGCCCGGGCTGCTCGTCGACGTCGCCGTCAAGCCCGGCCAGGCGGTGCGCGCGGGTGAGCGCCTCGCCGTGATCGAAGCGATGAAGATGGAGAACATCCTGCTTGCGACCCAGGACCGCGTGGTCGCGCGCGTACCGGCGACGCGCGGCGAGACGCTGGCGGTCGATCAGGTCATTGTCGAGTTCGAGTGATGCGCACCCGAATCGCATCAACCACCCGAAGCCGCGCCCGATGACGACGAGCGAAGCAGCAACCGCCCGGCCGTTCCGCGTCCTCGGCCTTCAGCAGGTTGCGATTGGTGGCACCAGCAAGGCGCGCCTGCGGACCTTGTGGGTCGACAAGCTCGGCCTCGAGCTCACAGGACAGTTCAGCAGCGTGCGCGAGAACGTCGACGAGGACATCTGCGCGCTCGGCGTCGGCGCGGCGCGCGTCGAGGTCGACCTGATGGAGCCGATCGATCCAGCCGGCAAGCCGGCGGTTCACACGACCCCGCTGAATCACATCGGCCTCTGGATCGACGACCTGCCGCGCGCGGTCGAATGGCTGACGCAGGAAGGCGTGCGTTTCGCACCGGGCGGCATCCGCAAAGGCGCGGCCGGCCACGACATCTGCTTTGTTCATCCGAAGGGCAGCGTCGAGTTTCCGGTCGGCGGCGAAGGCGTCCTGATCGAGCTGGTGCAGGCGCCGCCCGAAGTCATTGCGGCGTTCGACACGCTCGCCGCCGCAGCGTGAGATCAGACGCCGGGCATTGCGATGCCCGCATGCGGCGCGGTTCGCGAAGGGCAGGCATGCCGCCTGCCTTGATGCCTTGAGGGAGTGCCGATGACGGTCCGAGAGATCCTGAAGATGGGCGACCCGCGCCTGCTGCGCATCGCCAAACCGGTCGAGGCCTTCGGCAGCGCCGAGCTCGGTACGCTGATCGGCGACATGTTCGAGACGATGCACGCGGCAAACGGCGCCGGCCTGGCCGCGCCGCAGATCGGTGTCGACCTCCAGTTGGTGATCTTCGGCTTCGGCAGCCAGAACCAGCGCTACCCGGATGCGTCGCCGGTGCCCGAGACGGTGCTGATCAATCCGACCCTCGAGCCGCTCGACACCGTCGAGGAGGACGGCTGGGAGGGCTGCCTCTCGGTGCCGGGCCTGCGCGGCGTGGTGCCGCGCTGGGCGCGCATCCGTTACACCGGCTTCGATGCCGCCGGCAGACGCATCGAGCGCGAGGTCGAAGGCTTCCATGCCCGCGTCGTGCAGCATGAATGCGATCACCTGATCGGCCGGCTCTACCCGACGCGCATGCGTGACCTCAGTCGTTTCGGCTACACGAGCGTGCTGTTTCCCGAGCTCGATCCGGCGGCCGACGATTGAGCAACACGGGTCACGGATGGGCGCCTCCCCGGAGCGTAGGGCTGGCGGCGTCGGTGTAAAGGAAAGTTTCGCAAGGACCACCGGCGTCGTCGAGGCGAGACCGGCAGGCGTTGAAGGATGGTGGCGCCAGGTGGCGTCCCCGGGCATTCCGAGCCATGCAGGTCCGCATGGACCGTCCGGGCCGAACTCCAGAGGAGCCGCAGATGGACACGATGTTTTCTCGATTGAGCGTGCGATTCGGACTGTGGAGCCGGGTGCTGACCTTGCTCGCCGCCTTCGGTGCGGCTGGCCACGCGATAGCCCAGGCGCAGGAGGCCGATCCGCCCGGACGGGTCGGCCGGATCGCCGAAACGTTCGGCCAGGTCTGGCTGTACAGCCCCGACGCCGGCGAATGGATTTCGGCCGGCCGGAATCGCCCGTTCACGACCGGCGACCGCATTGCGACGGACGCCAACGCCCGCGTCGAGCTCGATCTCGGCTCGTCGACGATGCGGCTCGATGGCGGCAGCGAGCTCGAAGTCCAGCGTCTCGACGATGCGCAGGTCGCACTGTTCCTGCACGAAGGCTCCGCGGCGCTGCGCGTGCGCGATTCGCAGGCAGCCGGCGAGTTCGAGCTGTCGACCGAGGAAGGGCGGCTCTCGCTGCTGACGCCGGGGCGCTATCGCTTCGACCGCTTCGACCGCTCGACGCACCTGACCGTCCTCGCCGGCCAGGCCCGGTTCGAGGGACCGGGCAGCGCGCTCGTCGTCGACCCCGGACAGCGCGGCCAGTTCTGGCTCGAGTCGAACGGCGCGGCGCAGTACAGCGTGACCGATCCGATCCGCGACGATTTCGCCGCCTGGGTCGGCGAGCGCGAGCGCAACGAGGACCGCGTTGCGGCGGCCCGCTTCGTCTCGCCCGAGATGACGGGTGCGCGCGACCTCGATCGCTACGGGCGCTGGGAGCAGAGTCCCGAGTACGGTGCGATCTGGTTCCCGCGTGCAGTCGCGAGCGGCTGGGCGCCCTACAGCACCGGCCATTGGGCCTGGGTGCGGCCGTGGGGCTGGACCTGGGTCGACGA
>JBDSAB010000468.1:0-9817 GCA_039922395.1 Caldimonas sp. | reverse complement strand
GCCGCAGCACCTGCAGCGGCTCGCCGGCGCTGTCGGTCGCGCAGCCGCCGGCGTGCGTCAGCGCGACGACGCCGTCGACGTTCGGATAGCGGGCCAGCGCCATCGGGTTGGTGTCGCGCCGGAAGTGGTCGGCGATTGCACGTGCGACCGTCGCCGAACAATTGACCGAAGTCAGGATGCCGACGTAGTTGCGGGTCGCGATGCGGCCATCGGCCCGCACGATGCCGTCGAAGGTGGCCGGCGTGTCGACGTACTGCGTCGGCTGCGCGCCCTGGCCGGCGGCGTAGTCGCGCGCGAAGCTCGAGAACTCGAGGTTGTGGGTGTGGACGTGCTGGCCGGGCGCGATCGCGGTCTTCGCGGTGCCGATGATCTGGTTGTAGCGCCGCACCGGCGCGCCGGCCGCGATCGGCCGCACCGCGACCTTGTGGCCGGGCGGCACCAGCCCGACGACCGTGACGCCTTCGTCGACGAGCCGCGTGCCGCCGACCAGCTGGTGGCGCGCGATCACCACGTCGTCGGCCGGATGGATGCGGATCACCGGTCCCGCGGAGGTCTTCATGTCCATGCGTTCTGCTCCTGGCGGCCGCTCGTGCGGCGCGGCATCAACCGTCGATCATCGCCGGGTCCCAGGCGTAGACGCGCTGGCGCTGCTCGCCGAGGTGGGCGATGCCGACATGCATCTCGTCGCCGGCTTTCAGATAGGTCGGCGGCTTCATGCCGAGGCCGACGCCGGGCGGTGTGCCGGTCGAGATCAGGTCGCCGGGATAGAGCGTCATGAAGCGGCTGACGTAGCTGACCAGGTGGGCGACGCCGAAGATCATCGTCTTCGTGCTGCCGTTCTGGCAGCGCTTGCCGTTGACGTCGAGGAACATCGCGAGCTCCTGTGGGTTCTCGATCTCGTCGGCGGTCACCATCCACGGGCCGACCGGACCGAAGGTGTCGCAGCCCTTGCCCTTGTCCCAGGTGCCGCCGCGCTCGATCTGGTATTCGCGCTCGGAGACGTCGTTGACGACGCAGTAGCCGGCGACATATTTCAGCGCGTCGGCCTCGGAGACATAGCGCGCCTTGGTGCCGATCACGACACCCAGCTCGACCTCCCAGTCGCCCTTCACCGAGCCCTGCGGCAGCACGACCGGATCATTCGGCCCGACCAGCGCGCTGGTCGGTTTCATGAAGAGGATCGGTTCCTTCGGGATCGGCGCGCCGGTCTCGGCCGCATGGTCCGAATAGTTCAGGCCGATGCAGAGGAACTTGCCCATGCCGCTCCACGGCGGCGCGATGCGACCCGGCTGCGCGACGATCGGCAGGGTCGCGAGGTCGAGCTTGCGCAGCCGGTCGAGGTTCTGCGGCTCGAGCGTCGACGCGGTGATGTCGGGCAGCACGCCGGACAGGTCGTGGACGCGGCCGTGGTCGTCGACCAGCGCCGGTTTCTCGGCGCCCTTGGCGCCATATCGCATCAGTTTCATGCAGGTCCTCGTGTCGTGGTGAGTCGTGGAGAGGCGGCGGGTCGGCCCGGTGGTCGGCGACCCCGACGCCGCGGGAAGAGGAGCGTCAGTTGGCCCAGCCGCCGTCGATCAGCTGCGAGGTGCCGGTCGTGAAGGCCGATTCGTCGGAGGCGAGGTAAACCGCGAGCAGGGCGATCTCTTCGGTGCGGCCGAGCCGGCCCATCGGCTGGCGGCCGACGAACGCGGCCTCCACCTGCGCCACCGTCTGCCCGCTCGCCTTGGCCTGCTCGGTGATCCGCTGGCGCAGCGAGGGAGATTCGACGGTGCCCGGGCAGATCGCGTTGCAGCGGATGCCGCGCGCGATGAAGTCGGCCGCGATCGCCTTCGTCATGCCGATCACCGCGGCCTTGGTCGTCGCGTAGACGAAGCGATTCGGCACGCCCTTGATGCTCGAGGCCGCCGACGACACATTGATGATCGAGCCCTGGCCCTGCGCCAGCATGCCCGGCAGGGTCGCGCGGATCAGCCGGTACATCGAGCGCACGTTGAGGTCGAACGAGAAGTCCCAGGCCGCCTCGTCGCAGTCGAGGATCGTGCCGGCGTGGACGAAGCCGGCGCCGTTGAACAGCACGTTGATCGCGCCGATCTCGTGCGCCAGCGCGTTGACCGCGTTGGCGTCGGTGACGTCGAGGCGCTTCGCGGTCACGCCGGGCACCCGGCCGAGATCGGCGAGCAGATCGGCGTTGATGTCGGTCGCGATCACGCTCGCGCCTTCACGCGCGAACGCTTCGGCGGTGGCGCGGCCGATGCCCTGGCCTGCAGCGGTGACGAGAGCGGTCTTGCCGGCGAGTCGTTGGGTCATGTCGGGTCTCGGTGGCAGCGAAGGCTGCGGTCGAAGGTCGAGTGTGCCAAAGGCGATGGGCGCGCGGGTCAGCCGCCCATGCCCATCGTGCGGGGAAGCCAGAGGCCGATCTGCGGGATGTAGGTCAGGATCACGAGGCTGACCAGCAGCGGCACCAGCCACGGCAGGATCGCCATCGTCGTGCGCTCGAACGACAGGCCGGCGACCCGTGCCAGCACGAACAGCACCATGCCCATCGGCGGGTGGAGCAGGCCGATCATCAGGTTGAGCACCATGACCAGGCCGAAGTGGACCGGGTCGATGCCGAGCTGCGCCGCGATCGGCAACAGGATCGGCACCAGGATCGTGATCGCCGCCGTCGGCTCGAGGAAGCAGCCGACGAACAGCATCAGCAGGTTCGCGAGCAGCAGGAAGACCCAGGCCTCCTTGGTGAACGCGAGGACCCAGGCGGCGATGTCGGCGGTGACGCCGGTCGCGGTCAGCATCCAGCCGAAGATCGAGGCCGCGGCGACGATGAAGAGCACCGTCGATGTCGTCTCGACCGTGTCGAGGCAGACCTTGACGAACATCTTCCACTTCAGCGTCCGGTACCAGGCGAAGCCGAGGATCATCGCCCACACGCAGGCGGCGATCGCGCCTTCGGTGGGCGTGAACAGGCCGGTCGTCATGCCGCCGATCAGCAGCACGGGGGTCATGATCGGCAGCAGCGCCTCGAAGCGGAAGATGCGGTCGACGACGAAGAGCAGCGCCAGGCCGACGAAGACCGAGATCTGCGCCGGCGCGCCGATGCGGCTGACGACCAGCCATAGCAACAGCGGCCAGCCGACGACGACGCCGAGCTCGATCATCGACTTGCCGAAGCGGCTCGCCGAGAACTTGACGTCGCCGCCCCATTGGTTCTTGTGTGCGTAGTAGGTGACGGTGAGCATCATCAGCGCCGCCATCAGCAGGCCCGGCAGCAGGCCGGCGAGGAACAGCGCGCCGATCGAGACGTTGGCCATCATCCCGTAGATGACGAACGGCAGGCTCGGCGGGATGATCGGACCGAGCGTCGCCGAGGCGGCCGTGACGCCGACCGCGAACTCGGTCGGGTAGCCGTGCTCCTTCATCGCCTTGATCTCGATCGTGCCGAGGCCGGCGGCGTCGGCGATCGCCGTCCCGCTCATGCCGGCGAAGATCACCGAGCCGACGACGTTGACGTGGCCGAGACCGCCCTTCAGCCAGCCGACCAGGCCGAGCGCGAAGTTGTAGATCCGCGTCGTGATGCCGGCGTTGTTCATCAGGTTGCCGGCGAGGATGAAGAACGGCACCGCGAGCAGCGGGAAGCTGTCGATGCCGCTCACCATCCGGTGGATGACGACGAACGGCGGCAGGTTGCCGGAGACGAGGATGTAGACCAGCGAGGCGCCCGCCATCGCGATCGCCACCGGCAGGCCGCTGCTCATGAAGAGCAGGAAGATGATCTTCAGCATGGCGGTGGACTCAGGTCTCGACCAGGGACGTCATCGGCCGCTCGAGCACGCTGTAGCCGCGCCGCCAGTGGATGCGCGCCACCTGGATCGAGCGAAACGTCATCGCCGCGAAGCCGAGCAGGACGATGCCGTAGACCAGGTTCATCGGCGCATCGATGATCGTCATGCGCGTGTTGCTGCCGAGCTTCAACATCATCTGCCCGGTCAACACGACCGCGGCCGCGAAGAATGCGATCCGCAGCACGTCGACGGCGCGCGACAGCCAGAGCCCGACGGTCGCCGGCATGTGGCGATAGAAGAAGTCGACCTGGATCTGCGCGTTCTTCGCGACGCCGATCGTCGCGCCGACGAAGACGACCGCGATCAGCAGGTAGCGCGCGATCTCTTCGGTCCACGACGCCGAGTCGTTCAGCACGTAGCGCGTGACGAACTGGTAGAAGACCGTCAGCGCCAGCAGCCAGAACAGGCCGAGGGCCACCCAGCCCTCGGCGATCGTGTCGGACAGATCGATGGCGTCGTCCTCGAGGTGGAAGTGCCCCTCCTCGTCGATGATCTTTTCGGCTTCGGCCATGGCGCTGCGGCGGTTCTACTTGATGTTGACGATGCGGTCGTAGTCCTGCTGCCGGTAGCCCTGGTCGGTCGGCTTGGTGGTCTTCAGCACCGCGTCGCGGAACGCGGTCTTGTCGACGACGATGACGTTGTTGCCCTTCTTCTTGAACTCGTCCACCAGGCGCACCTCGGAGGCGGCGATCTCTCGCCCGGCCTTGTCGCCGGCCTCTTCCATCACCTCGGTGAAGATCTTCTTGTCGGCGTCGGACAGCTTGTTCCAGGTCTGGCCCGAGACGACCGTCAGCAGCGAATCGATGATGTGGCCGGTCAGCGAGATGTTCTTCTGCACCTCGTAGAACTTCTTCGCCTCGATCGTCGGCAGCGGATTCTCCTGCGCGTCGACGGTGCCGTTCTGCAGTGCCAGGTAGACCTCGGCGAAGGCGATCGGCGTCGCGTTGGCGCCGAGCGACTTCGGGAACGCCAGGTAGGCCGGCGCGTCGGGGACGCGGATCTTCAGCCCCTTCATGTCCTCCGGCTTGGCGATCGGTCGCGCCGCCGCCGACGTGACCTGGCGCGCGCCGTAGTAGGTGAGCGCGGTCACGTGGTTGCCGCTCTTCTCGTCATAGCCCTTCGTGAGCTCCTTGAAGACGTCGCTCTTGGCGTACTTCAGCATGTGGTCCGCATCGCGGAAGATGAACGGGAAGTACGACACCGCGAGCGGCGGGTAGGTGCGTGCTGCGAAGCTCGCGCCGGTCAGGATGATGTCGACGGTGCCGAGGGTCAGGCCCTGGTTGATGTCGGACTCCTTGCCGAGGCTCGAGGCCGGGAACACCTGCACCTCGTAGCGGTTGTTGGTGCGCTTCTTGATCTCGTCGCCGGCCCAGAGCGACCACTTGTGGTACGGCTCGGAGACCTCATAGACGTGGGCCCACTTCAGCTTGGTCTGGGCCAGTGCCGAGCCGGCCACG
Organism: Caldimonas sp.; assembly: GCA_039922395.1. Classification (GTDB taxonomy): domain Bacteria; phylum Pseudomonadota; class Gammaproteobacteria; order Burkholderiales; family Burkholderiaceae_C; genus Schlegelella_A. The sequence continues at coordinate 4,521 of JBDSAB010000468.1, read as the reverse complement.
GCCAGCGCGCATGCGGCGATCAATCCCTTCAGAACCGTCTTCATCAGTCAGTCTCCTGTCGTGTGCGCGTGTCGCAGCGCTGGTGGGGTGGAACGAAATGGGTCAAGTCGGAGGCATTCGCCCGGCGACGTCGATGGGCAGCCTCAATCGCAGACGACCTGCACCTTGGTCGACCGGCTGCGATCGGCCGCCAGCTCGAACGCCTCATGGACGCGGGTCAGCGGAATCTGCGCGCTGACCAGCGGCCGCACGTCGACGCGGCGCGTGCGCAGGTACTGGACCGCCCAGTCGAACGCGTGGTTGGCGCGGAAGGCGCCGACGTAATCGAGCTCGCGCGCCATCACGCTGTTGGCCGGGAACATGATTCCTTCGGCGGGCAGCGTGCCGACCTGGACGATGCGTCCGCCGCGCCGCGTCGCCTGCAGACAGGTCGCGAGGGCGCCCGGGCTGCCGGCGGCCTCGATCGCGATGTCGGCGATGTCGGTCAGTTCCGCCGCCATGACCTGGTCGGAGCGCAGCGCGACGTCGGCGCCGACCTGGCGCGCCATCTCGAGCGGGCGGTCGGCGATGTCGCAGACCACGATCCTCGCGGCGCCCGCGAGGCGCGCCGCCAGCACGCTCATGCAGCCGATCGTGCCGCCGCCGGTGATCAGCACGGTCTTGCCGAGCAGGTCGCCGGCGCGGTGCACCGCGTGCAGGCCGATCGACAGCGGCTCGGCGCAAGCCAGCTCGCCGAGCGAGATGTCCTCGGGGATCGGCGTCAGCTGCGCCTCGCCCATCACGAAGCGCTCGCGGAACATCCCCTGGACATGCGGGAAGACGCTGGCGCTGCCGAGGAAGCGCATGTTGCGGCACAGGTTCAGGCGACCGCCGTTGCAGTAGTCGCAGCGGCCGCACGGATGCGACGGGTTGATCGCGACCTTGTCGCCGACCTTGACCCGCGTGACCGCCGGGCCGAGCCGGGCGACCACGCCGGACGCCTCGTGGCCGGGGATCAGCGGCTCCCGCATCTGGAATGCGCCGACCCGGCCGTGCTGGAAGTAGTGCAGATCGGAGCCGCAGATGCCGCCGGCGCCGAGCCGCAGCTCGACGTCATGCGGGCCGAGTTCGGCGGCGGTCTCTTCTTCGAGGCGCAGGTCCTTGGCGGCGTGGATGCGGGCGGCGATCGTCATCGGAGACTCCTCATGCGGTCTTGCGGGCGCCGGCACGGCGCGGGGTTCGCGGCGCCGCGGCGGCATCGGCCGTCCAGCTCGCGGTGAAGCGGTCGTGCGAGCGCGCCAGGTGCGTCGACATCGCCTCGCGCGCTGCGTCGGCCCGGCCGGCGGCGATCGCGTCGACGACGGCGTGGTGTTCGGCGATCGCCAGGCTCCAGCTGCTGACGGTCTCGAAGTGGCTGCCGAGCTGCGTGAAGAGCGGGTTGCCGCGCTCGTCCCAGAGCTCGCCGATCACCCGCAGCAGCACCGAGTTGTCGGACGCCGCTGCGATGCGGACGTGGAACAGGCGGTCGCCGCGGGTCGGCATCTGGCCGTCGGCGACCTGGGCTTCCATCACCGCGATTGCATCGCGCAAGCCGGCGAGCTGGGCCTTCGTCATGTGGCGCGCGGCATGCGCGGCCAGCTCGCTCTCGATCATCTGACGCGCCCGGATGATCTCGAGCGGCCCCTCGGCGCTGACCGGCCGCGCCGCCTTCGGATCGTCGGGCCGGACGTAGATGCCCGAGCCCATGCGGACTTCGATCAGGCCTTCGACCTCGAGCGCGATCAACGCCTCGCGCACCGACGGCCGCGAAACGCCAAGCTGCGCCGACAGGTCGCGCTCCGGCGGCAGGCGCGAGCCGACCGGGTACTCGCCCTGCGCGATCAGCGCGCGCAGCTGATCGGCGATCTGCCGATACAGGCGGCGCGGTTCGATGGTGTGGATCGGCACGAGGGGACGGAACGTTGATGGATGCGAGAGTTCGAGTGGTCAGCTGGTCTGACCAATTCACTTCAGAATTATTTACACGCCAGCACGCAAACGACAGCGGGTTTGCCCGCGAAACTCGGCCCGACCCGGCGCGATGCGTGCCTCGCCGCTAAGCTCCGCGAACAGAGCGACGTGGCATCGCCTGTCGATCTGCGGCCGGGCGACCGCCGCACACCGCAACGGGACACCATGCCTGCCGACCCCGAAGAACAACGTCTTTCTCCTTCCTCATCGACGCCGGTGCCGCGGCCGCGCCGGCGCTGGCTCGGCAGCCTGATCGCCGTCCTGGCGCTGATCGCGCTCGGCGGCCTGGCCTGGTACCTCACCCATCGCGAACCTGCGCCGGTGGCGGCCGGCGCGCGCGGTCCGGGTGGCGGCGGCCGGGGCGCTCCCGCCAGCACGGTCGGCATCGCGACCGCACGCGCGATGGACATCCCGGTCGTGCTCGATGCGCTTGGCACCGTGACGCCGGCGGCGACGGTGACGGTCCGGCCGCAGGTCTCGGGAATCGTCACGCAGGTGCTGTTCACCGAAGGGCAGATGGTGAAGAAGGGGCAGCTGCTCGCGGTCATCGACCCGCGGCCTTTCGAGATCGCGCTGCAGCAGGCGGTCGGCGCGCGTCTGCGCGACGAGGCGCAGCTCGAGAACGCGCGCCTCACCCTGCAGCGCTATCGCACGCTGATGCAGCAGGATTCGATCGCGCGCCAGGACGTCGACACCCAGGCGGCGCTGGTCAAGCAGCTCGAGGGCACGGTGACGATCGACCGCGCGGTCGAAGGGACGGCGCGCCTCAACGTCGGCTACAGCCGGATCGTCGCGCCGGCGGCCGGCCGCATCGGTCTGCGTCCGCTCGATGCCGGCAACTACATCGGCGCCGGCGATGCGACCGGCGTCGCCGTGATCACGCAGCTTGCGCCGATCGACGTCGAGTTCGCGGTGCCGCAGGATCGTGTGCCCGAGGTGCAGGGCCGCATGGCCGAGGGCGCCCGCCTGCCGGTCGCCGCGTTCGACCGCACCCGCACGAAGAAGCTCGACGACGGCGTCTTCTCGACCCTCGACAACCAGATCGACACCCAGACCGGCACGGTGCGTGCGAAGGCCCGCTTCGCGAACGCCACCGCGGCGCTGTTTCCGAACCAGTTCGTCAACGTGCAGTTGCTGCTGCGGACGATCGCGGGCGCAGTGGTCATTCCGGTCACGGCGCTGCGGCATGGCACCGGCGGCGACTTCGTCTACGTGGTCCAGGAAGACAGGACCGTGAAGGTGCGCGCGGTGACGCGCGGCGAATCGAATGTCGACGTCGTCGCGGTGACCTCGGGTCTCGCCGTCGGCGAGCGTGTCGTCACCGAAGGCGGCGACCGTTTGAAGGACGGCGCCCGCATCCAGCTCGCCGACGACCGGCCGGCCGGACCGGCCTCGGGCGCATCGGAAGGACGGCGCGGCGAACGCGCTTCGGGTGCGGCGTCCGGCGGACGCGGCGCGTCGGCGGCCGAGCGGCGCGGCGAGTCGGGCGGGGCCGAGTCCGGGGCACCGCGCGCCTCCGCTGCCTTCGGGGACCGCGCATCCGGTGCCTTCGGCAATCGCGCGTCGGGGGCCGAAGGCCGGCGCGCCTCGGGAGCGGGTGGACGCGGCGCGGCCAGCGAACCGCGCTGAACGTTCAACCGGACTTTCTGCGATGAGCCCGTCGCGTCCCTTCATCATGCGGCCGGTCGCGACCGCGCTGCTGATGGTTGCGATCGTGCTGGCCGGCATCGTCGGCTTCCGTTTCCTGCCGCTGTCGGCGCTGCCGCAGGTCGACTACCCGACGATCCAGGTGCAGACCTTGTATCCGGGCGCGAGCCCGGAGGTCATGAGCCACACCGTGACCGCGCCGCTCGAACGCCAGTTCGGCCAGATGGCGGGGTTGCAGCGGATGAGTTCGACGAGCGCATCCGGCGTCTCGATCATCACCTTGCAGTTCACCCTCGGCCTGACCCTGGACATCGCCGAGCAGGAGGTGCAGGCCGCCATCAACGCCGGCGGCTCGCTGCTGCCGGCCGACCTGCCCGCGCCGCCGGTCTATGCCAAGGTCAACCCGGCCGACGCGCCCGTGCTGACCCTGGCGATCAGCTCCGACACGTTGCCGCTGACCGAGGTGCAGAACCTCGTCAACACCCGCCTCGCACAGAAGATCAGCCAGGTCACGGGGGTCGGGCTGGTCTCGCTGTCCGGCGGGCAGCGGCCGGCGGTGCGGATTCAGGCCGACACGCAGGCGCTCGCCTCGTACGGGATCGGCCTCGACACCTTGCGCACCGCGATCACTTCGGCCAACGCGAACAGCGCGAAGGGCAGCTTCGACGGACCGCGGCGCGCCTACACGATCAACGCGAACGACCAGCTGCTGACGGTCGACGACTACAGCAACCTGATCGTCGCCTACAAGAACGGCGCGCCGGTGCGGCTGTCGAATGTCGCCCGCGTCGTGCAGAGCGCCGAGAACACGCGGCTCGGCGCCTGGGCCGGCAGCCACGGTCAACTTCGCCCCGCGATCATCCTGAACGTGCAGCGCCAGCCGGG